>NZ_CANPVT010000037.1 GCF_947581735.1 Candidatus Palauibacter soopunensis | reverse complement strand
GACTCCGTCCATGCCGGGCATCGCCAGGTCCATGACGACGATGTCCGGCTCCAGGTTCCGGGCCTTCGCCACAGCTTCCTCCCCCGACGACGCCTCTCCCACGACCTCCGCCCTTCCGGACGCTTCGAGCAATGCCCGGAGCCCGGCGCGCACGACCATGTGGTCGTCGACCAGGAGCGCCCTCACCATCGCCGGCAGGCCCTCATCCGCTCTGTCCGCCCGTATTCTGGAAGGGAACGGAGGCACGGATCGTCGTTCCTCCGCCCGGCGAGGTCCGCACGACGACATGGCCCCCGACCAACGCTGCTCTCTCGCGCATCCCGGCGAGGCCCACCCAGCCGTCGCCGGACAGCGCTTCCGCGCCAGGGAGTTCGAACCCGCATCCCTCGTCCCGGATGGTAGCCGTGACCGCCCCCTTTGCCGATTCGAAGGTGACGGTCGCCTCGTTCACCCCTGCATGCCTCACCGCATTGCCCACCGCTTCCTGCACGATCCGGTAAAGCGCGAGGGTGGCGACCTCATCCAGCTCGCCGTCCAACCCGCTCAGGCTGGCGTGGACCTTGAACCCGTAAACGTCCTCGATGTCGCGGAAGACGGAGCCCAGGGCGGAGGAAAGCCCCTGGCGGTCCAGTTCCGGCGGCAGGAGTCCGCGGATCATCCGCTTCACCCCGAGGATCGTGCCTCCAATGTCCTCGGCGATCCGCGCCCGCGCACGTTCCCGCTCACCGTCGTCCTTCTCGTCGGCCAGAAGCTTGACCCGGATCTTCAGCGCCACGAGGTTCTGGAGGAACTCGTCGTGCAGTTCGCGCGAAAGATGCTTCCGCTCCTGTTCGGCCGCTGCGATCATCATGCCCGACAGCCGCCGCATCCGCCTCCATGTAGAAATGTCACGAACCGCGCAGATCACGTGTTTCTGGTCCGGCCCGAGTTGCGACGGACTCAGGCTGATCTCGACTGGAATGGTCGTGCCGTCCTTGCGCAAGGCTTCGAGTTCGAGTCCCTCGCCCATCGGGCGGGGCTTCGGCGACTCGCCGTAGCGCCGGCGGTGCCGGCGGTGCCGGCCGCGGCTCGCGTCGGGAATCAATCGCTCGACCTCGCTGCCTTCCAGTTCCTCGCGGCTCCATCCGAACATCGCGACGGCCTGCCGGTTAAGGTCGTGGATCACCCCGTCCGCATCCACGACGAGCATCGCGTCCGGCGAGGCGTCGAACACGGCGGTATAGTCCCTCTGGTTGAGCACTCCCGGCTCCGTCCTTGTCGTTCGGGCGGGCGAGCCTGCCGCAACCGCGACGCTGCTCCCGTGTACCGACCCGCTCTCACCCACGAGATGCGGTCGGCCGGGGATTGTCAATGGGAACCGGCACCCTCGTCAGATCAACCCCGCACGCCTCAGCCGGTCCAGCGGGTCGCCGTTGCGGGCTGCGTAAAGAGCGACGCGACGAGCCTGTCCCACCCGGGCGCCCTTCCGCTCGAACCGCCGAACGACGCGAGCGAGCCGGTCTTGGAGCCGGTTACCTCCAGAAGCGCCTTGTGCCGTTGCCAGCGACCGCGCCAAATCCGGGAGCCGTTCTGTTCATGGTGATTCCTTCCTTTCGTCGTTCAACGGGGCCGGATCCCCGCGAAGCGGGTTGAGGTTGAATTGGCTGCGATTCGGGAACCGACGGCCAGCTTCCCTGCCGCGCGGGGGACCAACAGAACGGTCCCGATCCGCATGCGCCGAGGCTCCACGTCCGGATTGACCGTCCGCAAGGCGTTCAGCGGAACCCCGTACCGTCCTGCAATACGCACCAGGGTTTCCCCCGGGACGACGGTGTGTTCACGAAGCGTGGAGCGCTCTCCGGCCGGGATCCTGGCAAAGCGGGCGAGGAACGTTTCGCCCGCGCCGACGGGGACGCGCAGCCGCGTCGACCTGCCCGCCGGGGCCAGACCGATGCGGAGGTGCGGGTTCAGGGTCCTGATTTCGTCTTCGGAGATGCCCGCGGCATCGGCGAGGACATCCGCCGACGCCGCTCCCGCGACCCGGACGACATCGAAGCGCTCGGGCGGATCCTTTTCCGGTGCCGCTTGCCCGATGAGCGAGAGGTCGCCAGCCAGACGAACGCTCGCGAGGAACTTGGGAATGAAGTCCCGGGTCTCGTTGGGCAGCAGGTCGCGGATATGCCCGAAAAGGGCGTCGTTGCGCGGCCGGGCTCCACCGTGCCGCCGGATCACCCGCTCGATCCGCGTCGGTCCCGCGTTGTAGGCCGCCAGAGCGAGAAACCAGCACTCGAACCGGTCATGGAGGGCAACCAGGTAGTCCAGCGCGGCCCCGGTGGCCGCGTACACGTCGAAGCGCTGGTCCACGAGCGAGTTGACCTCAAGCCCAAGCCACCGGGCGGTGTCAGGCATCAGTTGCCAAAGCCCGGCCGCCCCCTCTGGAGAAACGGCCAGGAGGTCGTAGTCGGCCTCGATGAGAGGTAGGTAGCGAAGCGAGGGCGGCAGGTTCCGCGCCGCCAATTCGGCGTCGATGTAGCCCTCGTACCTGCCCATTCGCTTCAGGCCGCGCCGCATCGTACCCCGCCCCTTGCTCCCCCAATCATCGAGCCACACGGCGATCTTCGCCTCGATCGCCCTGCCATAAACTGCCGGTAACCCGATCTCGTCGTAGTCGTTGCACGGACGACCGTACCAGCCGCCGCAGGCTGGCTCGGGCCGTGCCACGCGATCATCGCTCTGGGAGAGAAAACGGCCCGAGACGGAATCCGCGTCCGGGATGTTCGACTTGACCGGCATCATGGCCACAATCGCAGCGGTGGCGGCGAGGACGAAACGCGTCAGCCACTTGTTCATGAGAGTCTCCTCTCGGATGATGTTGCCGGTGCGCCCCTCTGCGGTTCTCGGGACACAACGGCTGTGTGTCCAGTGATGGCCAATGATGAGCAGCGCGATTTGGCGCTCCAAGAGGAAAAACCCGCGATTTTTGGCGGAAGAATTCCGGGTGCGTCATGCGGGGAGAATCCCCTCATGCCCCGCACCCGACCTCAAACCCATCGAGAACGTCGGGCAGTTCATGCGCGAAAACAGGCTCTCGAACCGCGTCTTCCAAAGCTACGGCGACATCCTCAATCACTGCAGCCATGCCTGAAACAAGCTCGGCTCACAGCCGGATCGCATCGCCTCAATCGGAACCCGAAAATGGGCCCATACGTTTCAAACCATGCCCGCTGGTATTGTTGTCGATCACGTAAAAGCGCGGATATCTGATCCTTTTACTCCAGCGGCCGGAGATCGGTTTCGAGCGGTTCGCCGGCGCGCTCGCGCATGAGCATGTCGTTCCAGTCCTCGCCTTCGATGGCGGGGCGCTGTCTTCCAACCCCTGCGTCGAACGACACCGAAGGTCGAAACGGTCCGAATGCCAGCGGATCGGCAGATCGATCGATGGTGCGAAGCTGCTGTGAACGTGCTTGCGAGCAGCGATTTTTGCGACTGAAGTCTCTCACTTCGGCTCCTCACCGAGGGCCTCCGCCATCGCCTTGCGCCCGTCGTCGACGATCTCGTCGAGTTCCTTTTCGCGCTTCTCTCGGAGCAATTCCTGGCCGCGAAGCGTGGTCAGCAGGTAGACGCCGCGGTAGATGTCCTCGATCAGCGCGAGATAACCGGGCGGGACCGCCGCCTCGGCGGGGCGGTCGAGACGCTCCTCGGCGGCGGCGAGGGTCGCGGCGCGGACGAGCTGGCTGGCCGGAATCCCCTGGCGGAGCGCCGCGTCCTCGACCAGTTGCCACTCCGAATCGGAGAACCGGATCGTGCGCGAGCGGCGGAAATCGCCCGCGCGCTCGCCGGGTTCGTTCGACTCTCCGTCGGCTTTTCGAGCGCTTCGTGCCATTTCGCTGCTCCCTTTCGGCCTCGCCGGGGACCGGCGCGGGCCAGGACCACACCCGAATCCCGCTCCGCCTGCCACGCTTCCGGCCGGGGATCAGCGCACCTGTCGCAGCCGTCGCGGCTCTCCGCCGCCTCCCGGCCGACGGTATCGCCGAGCCCTCGGGCGACGGTGGAGACCGCGCCCGGACGGTCCTCGCGGCGGGGCGATCCGGCGGATTCCGGCGCACACAATCCGGTAGAGTCGAGGACTGGCGCGCCAGTTGTAGGGTCCGGTGGCTGTTC
>NZ_CANPVT010000036.1 GCF_947581735.1 Candidatus Palauibacter soopunensis | reverse complement strand
CCGACACGTCCGCCCCGGCGGGCGCCGCGTCGAGATCGACCGTGCAGCCGAGCGGCCCGCCCGCCGCCCCCACCGCGCACTCCGCAAGCGCGACCGCAAGCCCTCCGTCCGAGCAATCGTGCGCCGACGCGAACGCCCCGTCCGCCGCTCCCTCGACGAGAAAGTCGACCAGCGCCGCCGCCTCTCCCAGCTCCAGGGCCGGCGGCAGGCCGGCGACGAGGCCGTGGCAGGCCGCGAGATACTCGGACCCGCCGATCTCGTCGCGGGTCACGCCGGCGACCCAGATCTCGTCGCCTTCGCGCTGGAACGCCGAGGGGACGCGTCGTTCGAGATCCTCGATCACGCCCAGCATGCCGATGACCGGCGTGGGGTAGACCGGCTGGCCGCCCGTCTCGTTGTAGAGCGATACGTTGCCGCCCGTCACCGGCGTGCGCAGCGCGCGGCACGCCTCTCCCATCCCCTCGACCGCCCCCGCGAGCTGAAAATACACCTCCGGCCGCAGCGGGCTGCCGAAGTTCAGGCAGTTCGTCACGGCGAGCGGGCGCGCCCCCGAGCAGGCCACGTTACGCGCCGCCTCGGCGACCGCCGCGCGGCCCCCCGTGCGCGGGTCGAGCCAGGTGTGCCGCCCGTTCCCGTCCGTCGAGGCCGCGAGCGCGCGCCCATCGGCCGGCAGCCGCAGCACGGCCGCGTCGGAACCCGGTCCCTCGAGCGTGTTCGTCTGCACCGTGGTGTCGTACTGCTCGTAGATCCAGCGCCGCGATGCGATAGAGGGGGCGTCGAGCAGCGTCCGCAGCGCCGCATCCACGTCCCGGTCCGACTCGAAGGAGGCGTACGGGCCGAGGTCCGCGGAGCGGGCTTCGGCCACGGCCGGGCTCATGACCCCCTCGCGGACGTACGTCGGACAATCGTCCACCAGCGGCTTCACCGGGATCTCGACGCGCACGACCCCGTCTTCGCGCACGCGGAACATCCCGTCGTCCGTCACCTGTCCGATCGTCGCCGCCTGCAGGTCCCAGCGCTCCAGCACCTCGCGCACCGCCCCCTCGTGTTCGGGCTTCGCGACGAGGAGCATCCGCTCCTGCGACTCCGAGAGGAGCATCTCGTAGGGCGTCATCCCCTCCTCCCGGACGGGGAGGTACGCCACGTCGATGTCGATCCCGGAGCCCGAGCGCGCCGCCATCTCCGTACCGCTCGAGGTCAGCCCCGCCGCTCCCATGTCCTGGATCCCGACGAGGAGGTCACGCTCGATGAGTTCGAGACTCGCCTCGAGCAGCAGTTTCTCCGTGAACGGATCGCCCACCTGCACCTGCGGCCGGCTGTCGACGGCTTCCTCGTCGAGTTCCTCCGACGCGAACGTCGCCCCGTGGATC
Source organism: Candidatus Palauibacter soopunensis (assembly GCF_947581735.1). NCBI lineage: Bacteria > Pseudomonadati > Gemmatimonadota > Gemmatimonadia > Candidatus Palauibacterales > Candidatus Palauibacteraceae > Candidatus Palauibacter > Candidatus Palauibacter soopunensis. The sequence continues at coordinate 60,516 of NZ_CANPVT010000036.1, read as the reverse complement.
CCGTCCCGCCCCGTGCGGGCGCCGACGGCCATCACGGGATTGCCGACGCCCTCCGCCTCGCCCCGGATGAGGCGCTCGAGCGGGAGGACACCGATGCACATCACGTTGATGAGCGGGTTTCGCTCGTAGGCCGGGTCGAAGATCGCCTCGCCCCCCACCGTGGGGACCCCGACGCAGTTGCCGTAGTCGCCGACCCCGCGCACGACCCCATCGAACAGGTAGCGCGACTGCGGCGAGTCGAGTGACCCGAAGTGGAGGCTGTCGAAGATGGCGATTGGCCGCGCCCCCATCGTGAACACGTCGCGCAGGATCCCGCCCGACCCCGTCGCCGCGCCCTGGTAGGGTTCTACGGCCGAGGGATGGTTGTGGGACTCGATCTTGAATGCGACGCCCCATCCGCCGCCCACGTCGATGACCCCGGCGTTCTCCCCCGGGCCCTGGACGACGGCGGCGCTCTCCGTAGGCAGCGTCCGCAGCAGGGGCCGCGAGTTCTTGTAGCCGCAGTGTTCCGACCACATGGCGCTGAACACGCCGAGTTCCGTGAAGGTGGGTTCCCGCCCCATGAAACCGAGGATCTGCTCCCACTCCTCCGGGCTCAGCCCGTGCTCCGCGACGAGGGCGGCGCTCATCACCGGATCGCCCGGCCGGGCCTGCACGCGTTCGAGCGAGGCCCGGGTCATGACGACACCCCCGCCCCCGCCACTGCTCCGGCCGCGAATTCCGGCGCCTCCGGCGGCGCGTGGGCGCTCGGGCGTCCCCTCCCGCGGGCCACGGCCGCGAGCAGCGACTGGAACACGCCGAGCCCGTCCGTGTTGCCGAGGACGGAGAGCGAGTGGCGCTCCGGGTGCGGCATGAGCCCCAGGATGTTCCCCTCCGCGTTCGCGATCCCGGCGATGTTCCGCGCCGAGCCGTTGGGGTTCGCGGCGTCCGTCGCCTGCCCGCCCCGGTCGACGTAGCGGAACACGACCCGGTTCTCCGCCTCGAGTTCGTCGAGCGTCGCGGCTTCGGCGACGAACTGGCCCTCGCCGTGCGCGATCGGGATGTGGAGCAGGTCGCCCTCGGCATAGGCCGACGTGAACGGCGTCCCGGCGTTCTCCACCCGAAGCCCGACGCCGTGGCAGCGGAAGCGGAGGTTCCGGTTGCGGACGAGGGCCCCCGGGAGGAGGTGCGCCTCGCACAGCACCTGGAAACCGTTGCAGATCCCGAGCGTGAGCCCGCCGGAGCGCGCAAAGTCGATGACTTCGCCCATGATCGGGCTGAAGCGGGCGATGGCCCCCGCCCTCAGGTAGTCTCCGTACGAGAACCCGCCCGGCAGCACGACAACATCCACGCCGTCGAGGTCCGTCGACTTGTGCCACAAATAGGTGGCGCTCTCGCCCAGCCCCTCCGTCACGGCCCGGTATACGTCCGCGTCGCAGTTCGAGCCCGGGAACCGCACGATCCCCACCTTCATCCCCACCTTCATCCCTGCCTCCATCCCCACCGTCATCCGTTCACCCCTCCCGCACGCGCACGACGTAGTCTTCGATAATCGGGTTCGCGATCAGTTGTTCGCACATCTTCTCCGTGGAAGCCCTGGCGGCCTCCGCTCCGTCGGCTTCGACCTCGAGACGGATCAGCCGCCCGGCGCGCACCGAGTGGACGCCCTCGTACCCGAGGTTCCCGAGCGCCCGGCGGATCGTTTCCCCCGCCGGATCGAGGATCCCCTCCCGCGGCGTGACCCGGACATCCACGGACCAGACCCGGCTCATGCGGGCGCCTCGTAGAGTTCGTGGCCCGCGATGCGCCGGAAGGCCTCCAGGTAGCGCTCCGAGGTCGTGCGGATGACCTCCTCCGGGAGCGCCGGAGCCGGCGGCGTCTTGTCCCATTCCCCGCGCCCGACGATCTCCTGCAGGTGGTCGCGAACCGGCTGCTTGTCGAGCGAGGGCTGGCCGCCTCCGATCCGGTACGAAGCCGCGGGCCAGAAGCGGGAGGAATCAGGGGTCATCACCTCGTCGATGAGGATGATGCGCCCGTCCGCCCCGCGCCCGAACTCGTACTTCGTGTCGGCGAGGATGATGCCGCGCTCGCGGAGCGTGTCGCGGCCCGCGGCGTAGAGCGCGAGGCTGATGTCGCGCAGTTCCGCCGCGAGTTCCGCCCCGACGATGTCGCACATCCGGTCGAAGGTGATGTTCTCGTCGTGGAGCCCCTGCTCGGCCTTCGTCGACGGCGAGAAGATGGGTTCCGGATACTCCTCCGACTCCTGCAGACCCTCCGGGAGCGGTTCGCCCGCCAGCGTCCCGTGGCGGCTGTACTCCTTCCACGCGGAGCCGGAGATGAAGCCCCGCACGATGCACTCGACGGGCAGAGGCCGCGCCTTCTCGACCAGCATGGCGCGATGTCCCCACGTATCGGCCGTGCCCGCGAGTTCCGGCACCGCCTCGGCGATGGCCGCCGGATCGCTCGCGACGCGGTGGTTGCCCACGATGTCCGTCGTGCGGTCGAACCAGAACGCGGAGAGTTGCGTGAGCACGGCCCCCTTGTGCGGGATCGGATTCGGGATCACGCAGTCGAAGGCGCTGATGCGGTCGCTGGCGACCATCAGGATGCGGTCGTCGAGGTCGTACATCGAGCGCACCTTCCCCTTGCGGAGAAGCGGCAGCGGCAGGTCGATGTCGTGCAGCGCGGCCGGCGCGTCAGCGCCGAGCGTGGTCTGTGTCATGGTGTCCTTTCGAGTGTCCCTTCAAGGGTCACGGGTTCGGGTCCGGTTGCGTTCCCGCGGGAACGCCGCGTCATACCCGGACCTCCTCGGCGGGCCGCGGCGCGTCCGCGGCTTCGAACAGCGGGTCGATCCTCGTGGTCAGGAAGCGCTCCACCTGGCGGGCGGAGCGGCCGACGAGCCGGTGCGGGTCGGCGAGCGCGCGGAGATCCTCCATGCCGAGCCCAAAGGCGCCATCGTCGGCGATGCGCGCGAAAAAGTCGTTGTCCTCCGCGCCCTCGTCGAGCCGTTCGCGCGCGGCCAGCGCGTGCCCCCGCACCCGTTCGTGCAGGTCCTGCCGGTCGCCGCCCCTCCGCACGCCCGCGATGAGGATCTCCTCGGTGACCATGAACGGGAGCGCCCGGCCCAGCCGGCGCGCCACGACGGCCGGGTGCACGACGAGCCCCGCGCTCACGTTGCGCGCCAGGATGAGGAGCGCGTCCGCCGACAGGTAGCCTTCGGGGAGCGAGATGCGGCGGTTGGCGGAGTCGTCGAGCGTGCGCTCGAACCACTGCACGGAGGCGGTCCACGACGCGTCGAGTTCCAGCGTGCAGAGGTGCCGCGCCAGCGCGCAGATCCGCTCGCTCCGCATCGGGTTGCGCTTGTACGGCATCGCCGACGAGCCGATCTGGTGCTTCCCGAACGGCTCCTCGATCTCGCCGAACGCCTGCAGGATCCGGATGTCGTGCCCGAAGCGCGCCGTCGAGGCGCCGATGCCGGCGAGCACCGCGAGCGCCCGGTGGTCGACCTTCCGCGGGTACGTCTGGCCGATGACATCATAGGTGCCGGCGAAGCCGAAACGCGCCGCGAGCCGCTCGTTGAGCCGGTCCACCTTCTCCCCGTCCCCGTCGAACAACTCGAGGAACGTCGCCTCCGTCCCCGTCGTGCCCCGCGCGCCCCGGAAGCGGAGTTCCGCCCGCACGGCCTCGATCTGCTCGAGGTCGAAGAGGAGATCCTGGAGCCAGAGGCAGGCGCGCTTCCCGATGGTGGTGGGCTGGGCCGGCTGGAGGTGCGTGTAGCCGAGCGTCGGCTCGGCGGCCTGCTCGCGGGCGAAGGCCGCGAGGTCCTCGATCGTCCCCAGCAGCCGGTCGCGCACGATGTCGAGACCCTGCTGATGCTGGATGAGGCCGTGGTTGTCGCCCACGAAGGCGCTCGTCGCGCCGAGGTGGATGTATTTCCGGGCCTCCGGGGCGACCTCGCCGAAGTGATGCACGTGCGCCATCACATCGTGACGGAGGTCGCGCTCGATGACGGCGATCCGGTCGAGGTCGATCTGCTCCCGCGCCGCGTGCATCGCGACGATGGCGTCGTTCGGAATCTCGACGCCGAGCGCCCGTTCTTCCTCCGCGAGCGCAATCCACAGGTCGCGCCAGACAAGCGCCTGCATGCGAGGGGAGAAGATCGCCGCCATCTCGCTCGAGGCGTAGCGGTCGATGAGAGGATGTGGGTAGTGACGTTCCGCCATCAGGCGCGCAGTCCGGATCCAGCGGCCCTCCCGGGGCGACCTCGGTCGCCGTAAGGTCGCAGTCTAGCCCATGACCGCCCCGCGCAAAAGTCCCGGGGACCAATCTCCGGGCGCTCCGGCCCCCGCCGAGGCGGCTCCGGCCCCGGCCGTGCGCCGGTGGGTCAGCGGACGCGGAAGGGCCGGAGGTATCCGATCTCCGTCCCGCGCGCGATGTAGAGCTGGACGGAACCGTCGCCGGATCGCGCGTAGTACTCGAAGAGTTCGCCCGCGTCCTCGGCGGAGCGCACCTCGTTGCGGTTGATGCTGAGGATGACGTCGCCTTCGCGGAGCCTCGTCCCGCGGGCCTCGTCGCCGACCGAGGCGATGAGCGCGCCGGCGTCGACGCGGAGGTTGAGTTCCTGCTGGATCTGGGACGTGACCGTGATCAGCCGGAGCCCCGCGAGCACCTCGATGCGCTCGGCCCGCCCCGTCGGCAGCTCGTCCAGCCGGAATCGCGCCTGGAGTTCACTTCCCCCCCTCTGGAAGGTCACGTCCACGGTCGATCCCACTCCGGCGTCCACCAGGCCCACCTGCCAGTCGAGGTCGTGGTTGATGACGCGCCCGTTGAGGGTCACGATCTCGTCCCCCGCCCGCAGTCCCGCGTCGTCCGCCGGCGTCCCCTCCAGGACCTCGACGACGAGCGGCCGGCCGAACACGGATTCGGGGTCGGGCCGGTCGGTGAGCACCTGCAGTCCCGCCCACGGCCGGCGCACGCGCCCGAACTGGAGGAGTTCGGAGGCGACGACGAGCGCCCGATCGATGGGGATCGCGAAGCCCATCCCCTCCGACCCGCCGGAGCGCGAGAAGATCGAACTGTTCACGCCGATGACGTCGCCGTCCGCGTTCGCGAGCGGACCGCCCGAATTGCCCGGGTTGATCGACGCGTCGGTCTGGATCATGTCGGCGTAGAGCACCTCCTCGCCGCCCGGCGCCTGGATGTCGCGTCCCACGCCGCTGACCACGCCTGACGTGACCGTCGCCTCGGTGTTGCGGAGGGCGTAGCCCGACGGATTCCCGAGTGCCACCGCGGGCTCCCCGATGAGGAGATTCGAGGACGTGCCCAGCGGAGCCGCGGGCACGCGGCCGGGGGGGACCCTCACGACGGCGAGGTCGGTGAGTTCGTCGAAGCCCACCACTTCGGCCTCGAACCGCTGTCCGTCGCGGTCCACCACCTCGATGCGGTCCGCGCCGCTCACGACGTGCGCGTTCGTGACGATGGTGCCCGCGTCATCGATGGCGAATCCGGAACCCAGGCCGGCCTCGACCCGCGAACGGCCTCCGCGGTTGAAGAAGCGAGCGAACATGTCCTGCGACTGGACGGTCCGCTCGGTCCGAAGACTCACGACGGAGGGGAGAACACGGACCGCGGCGATGACGGTGGGCGTCCGCCGGGCGCCCGATATCTCGGCCACCGACTGAGGCGCGGTCCGGTTCGCGGGGTCCGCCAGGGAGGTGCGGGCGAACGGATTGGTCGCGGGCCGGCTCTCCTCCTCCGGCGGCGGCCCGTTCCCCAGTGTGGTGACGAGCGCCCCCACTCCGAGGCCGGCAAAGATCAGGACCGTGGCCGCGACGAACACGCGCGCGGCCGACGCCAGCAGTCTCCTGACCCGATTTCCCTCGTTCATGGACTCCGCCACCTCATGTCGCTCGTGAGATCTTCAGGCCACACGATAACTGTACGCCGAACCACCCCGCAGGGTTCACGTTCGATGCCCTTCGGCCGGGAGCCAGGGGATCCCGGGGCCGGAATTCCATTCGCCGCCGTACCGAACGCCCGTCAGGTAGAGCCCGCCCGGCGGAGCGGGGAAGACCGGTCTCGATGCGGCTTCTCCCACCAACAGTCGCTCGAAGTCTTCGGACGGACGGCGCCCCGCGGCGATTTCCACGGAGGTCCCCACGAGGTAGCGCACCATGTGGTGGAGGAAGCGGTCGGCGACGATCTCGAAGGAGACGAAAGGCGGGGGGTCGAAGCACCAGGCCGCGCTCGCGACCCGGCAGCGCGTCCCGCGCTCGGGCTGCCCGGCGCGGGCAAAGCGCTCGAACGACCGTTCCCCGGGGATCGCCCCCGCAAGCCGGGCGAGCGCGTCGCGGTCCAGCGGCCACCGCGGGATCCATGCGCGGTCGCGCAGGAACGGCCGCCTCCGGCCGCCTTCCGCGATGACATACCGGTAGCGGCGCCCCTCGGCGTCGAAGCGCGGATGAAAATCGTCCGCCGCGTTCCTCGCCTTCCGGACCGCGATGTCGTCGGGAAGACAGGCCCCGAGCGCCCGGGCCAGCTCCTCCGCACTCCAGGCGGGCGGCCCGCCGAACGCGATCTCCTGCGCCGTCGCGTGAACCCCGGCGTCCGTGCGGCCGGCGAGGTCGATTCGGACCGGCTGATCGAAGAGTTTCCCGAGCGCCTCCTCCACCTCGCGCTGGACGGTGCGCACCCCGGGCTGTAGTTGGGATCCGTGGAAGGAGGTCCCATCGTACTCGATCGTGGCCCGGAAACGGGCGCGCGGGGCCGCGGCATCTGACATGCGCGAAGATTAGCGACTTCCAGCCGACAACGGGAAACCAGGAGGAAACCAGGTGACGAACACGATCCGGCGCGTCCTCTCCGGAGAGACCCTGGATGCCGCCGCCGCCGAAGCCACGTTTGACCGCTTCATGAGCGGCGAGGCCACGCAGGCCGAGATGGCCGCGCTCCTCGCGGCGCTCAGGATGCGCGGGGAAACGGCCGCCGAGGTCGCCGGCGGCGTCCGCGCGCTCCGGAAGGCCATGATTCCGCTCCTCCTGGACGACGACCGCATCATCGACACCTGCGGGACGGGCGGGGGCACGCTGACCACGTTCAACATCTCGACCGCGGCCGCATTCGTTGCCGCGGCCGGCGGCGTCCGCATCGCGAAGCACGGCAACCGTTCGTTCACCTCGAAGTGTGGCAGCGCCGATGTGCTCGAGATGCTCGGGATCCCCATCGAACTTCCTCCCGAGGACGAGAAGCGGATGTTCGAGGAGACCGGGTTCGTGTTCATGTTCGCGCCGGCCCACCATCCGGCCATGCGGCATGTGGGCCCCGTCCGCGCCGCGCTCGGCGTGACGACGATCATGAACCTGCTCGGCCCGCTCGCGAACCCCGCGGGCGTGCGGCGGCAGGTCGTCGGCGTCGCCCACCCCGATCTTCAGCGCCTCGTCGCCGACACCCTCCTCGAACTCGGCCACGAGCGCGCGCTCGTCGTCCACGGCGAGCCCGGTATGGACGAACTGAGCCCCCTCGGCCCGACCCGGGTCTTCCGCATCGAGAACGGGACGCTGTCCGAGTTCGAGGTTGCGCCGTCCGACTTCGGCTGGCCCGAGTACGCACCCGGCGATCTGGCCGGAGGCGAACCGGAGGAGAACGCGGAACGAGTCCGGCGCGTGATCGGCGGCGACGAAGCCGGGGCCGGCCGCGCGGCCGTCGTGCTCAACGCCGCCGCCGCCTTCTGGGTCGCGGGCGACGTGGACACCCTGGCCGCCGGCGTCGCCGCCGCCGAGCAATCCATCGATTCCGGCGCGGCCGAGGCGCACGTTCGATCCCTGCAGACGTTTCGACCGACGGTCTGACCCCGTCGATTCGTAGCCTGGAAGCCGGCCCGCGAGGCTGCGGAGTCGGTCGCAGGATGATTGTGTCCCCTTTCGGCAAATATCGTCCCCTATTCATCGATGTTGTCCCTTACCGGCTCTCCGGCGACCTCCGAGCTTAACCCTGCGAGCCTGCGCCGAACGGAGGGGGACAAATGAGGAACGTGGCCAAAACCATCTGGGTCGGAGTCATCGCGGTCGCCGCATCTGTTGCGGTGCTTCAATGGCGCCGGCGCCCGAGCGGACACGGCGTTCGGCGACGCCAGCGTTGGTAGGGAGGAACCCGGAATGAGAAAGCCCCCCCGGCTGTCGATGTGGATTCCGCTCGCCATGGTTCGGCGCCTGCTCGAACGGCGCCGTCGAGCCTGCGACGAGCGCCGCGCCGCTGGAGGTGCGTGGCGCGAGCCTCGACGCAGTAGCCGATTCATCCAGGTTCGTGCTGGCCTCGGGCGCGACGGTGCCCAACGGCGGCTATGACCGAGTTCCGTCCGTTTCCGGACGAGGTCGCAGGATGATTTCGTCCGCTTTCGGCAAGAATCGTCCCACATTGGCGGATTTTGTCCCTTCCCGGCTGCCGGACGGTCCCCATCTTTGAAGGCAGCGAGAGTCGCCGTCTCGACGGCCACCCACCTCCCACCAAAAAAACCGTCGGGGCGGCGGCTCTCGCTTCCAGCCTTTGACGGGCCCTGCCGCAGCTTGGCGGTCCACGGCGGGCAGCGGAACTCCGAACGGGTCCAGCGGGTAGTCGGCGGCATGAAGTGGGAAGGGCACCGGGGAGGAGTCGGCCGAAATGATCCGGGTCTTCGCGGATACGCCTCGTGATGCGGACAGGATAAGGCGGGCGGTCGACGGCGACGTTCAGGTCGTGGAAAACGCCGAGGAACTCGCTGCGGACCCCGGTTGCGACCACAGCCGCCTCGACTGCGACCACGGCCACCTCGAGTACGACCGCGGCCGCCTCGACTGCGTCGTCGTCGGCTGCCACACACGTTTTCTGCGCGAGAGGATCGGTCTCCTCGCTCGACTCGAGCGGGAGATGCCATGGGTGCCGGTCATTCTCGTCACGGACCGCGACGCGGATGCCGCGAAGCTGCTGGCCTCCACGCGCTGCTCCGCTCTGGTCTGGTTCGACGATCCCGCCGCTCGGCTTCGCTCCCGAATCGAGGCCGCCTGCGAGACCACGGCATTGGTGCAGCTGGCCGATAGAATCCGCCGCTCCGCACTGCCGCCGGCTCTTCGCCGCGCCCTGGTCCACAGCTTGCGGCAAGCGGGAAGCGACCCGGTTCACAGCGTCGGAGCGCTGGCCACCGCCATGGGCAGTTCTCCGGTCACGCTCTCCCACGAGTTCACGGCCCGCGTCAACGGCGGGGCCACGCTCTGCCGGTTCCTGAGCGCGCTCGTCATCCTCAGGGCCCACCAGCTTCGTCTGTCCGGTTCCAGTTGGACGAATGCGGGCGGCCGTCTCGGATTCGCCCGTCGTACGCTGAACCGGAAGGCGCACACGTGGCCGGGGCACTCGCTCGCGGATCTCGAGCGCATCGCCCCCGACCGGCTGCTTTCGGCATTCGTCGAGGAGTACGTACGCCCGCTTCTGGGGCGGGACGTGTTGTAGCGGCGAGTTCCGGAGACGGGAACCTCCGCCCCGACGGTTTTTGGTGGGAGGTGGGTGGCCGTCGGGACGGGAACTCTCGGGGAGTCGAGAGCGGTCCTCCGTCAACTGCAGTGAGGTTTTTTCGTCCGGGCGTCAGTAGCGCCGGATCACGCCGATCACGACGCCCTGGATCGTCACCTGCGATGGGTGCAGGTACATCGGCGCGAGCGCCGGATTCGCGGGCTGAAGCCGAACGCGCTCCTGCTCCAGGTAGAACTTCTTCATGGTGGCGTTCTCGCCCTCGACGAGGGCGATCACCATTTCGCCGTTGTGCGCCGTCTCGCGCGACTGGACGATGACGTAGTCGCCGTCGCGGATCTGTTCGTCGATCATCGAATCGCCGCGGACCCGGAGCACATAGTGTTCGCTCAGGGAACCCGCGATCATGTCTTCGGGAACGGAGACGGTCTCCTGCTCCTGGATGACCTCTATGGGCTGACCCGCCGCCACGTTGCCGTACAGCGGCAGTTCGACCGCGGCGACCTGGATTTTTCCCTCCACCAGTTCGACCGATCGACTCTCGTTGTAGTTTTTTCGGATATACCCCTTCGCCTGCAGGTTCTGGAGGTGCTCGTGCACCGTCGCGAGCGAGCGGTAGCCGAACTCCTCCGCGATCTCCTCGAAGCTCGGCGAATACCCGCGGAACCGTATGAAGCCCTCGAGGAAGTCCAGCATCTCGCGCTGTCGCTTCGTAAGCGCCATCGTTTCTCACTCCGCTCGCGCTTCCGCACTGCGCGGCCCACCGCAGACCCTTGCGGGGGCCGAAAGGTTACCGAAGTATACCCGAACATGCACCGAAGCGCAACCTTCCACGCGGACCGCGGCCGGCGGCGAGGTTTTGCGGCGGGATACCGGCGGTCGCAGCTTGGCGCCCATGGCATCCAAAACGATTCTCGAAGAGATCCTCGCGGCAAAGCGGGAAGAGGTCGCGCGCCTCCAGTTGTTCCGGAGCGCGATTCGCGCGCAGGCGGATGAAGCTCGGCCCCCGCGGGGTTTCGAGGCGTCTCTGCGCCGGCCCGGGGAAGTCTCCGTCGTCGCGGAGTTCAAGCGCCGATCTCCCTCCGCCGGCGACATCAACCCGTACGCGCAGGCGGCGGGCGTGGCGAGCGTGTACGCCTCCGCGGGGGCGGCCGCGATTTCCGTCCTCACGGACGAGCGCTACTTCGGCGGCTCGCTGGACGACCTCAGGTCGGCGAAGGACGCCGTGGGGGTCCCCGTCCTCCGCAAGGACTTCACGCTGGATCCCGTCCAATTGTACGAGGCGCGGGCCGCGGGCGCGGATGCGATCCTCCTCATCGTACGTGCGCTCCGCGACGCCCGGCTGCGTGAACTGCTCGAACTCGCGAACGACCTCGGCCTCGGAGCGCTCGTGGAGGCGCACGACGAGGAGGAGATCGAGCGGGCGCTCCAGGCCGGGGCCCGGATCGTCGGCGTGAACGCGCGGGACCTCGCGACCTTCGAGGTGGATATCGAGCGCTCGTTGAGCCTGATCGAGGGGCTTCCGGCCGATGTCGTGGCCGTGGCGGAGAGCGGGATCCGGTCCGCGGAGGACGCGGCGGCGGCGGGGTCCGCGGGCGCCGACGCGGTCCTGGTGGGCGGCTGGCTGATGGCGGGCGACCCGGCGGCGGGCGTCGAGGCGCTCGTCGGCCACCCCCGGCGGCCCCGGAGCGGCCGGATGCAGCCGGCTGGTGCCGAGGCCGCGATCGACGACGACGGCGCGCCATGAGCCGGGTCGGGGTGAAGATCTGCGGTCTTCGGGAGCCTCGGGACGCCACCGCGACGTCTCGCGCCGGAGCGGACTACGTGGGCGTGGTGTTTGCCGGGCGGGTGAGGGAAGTCACGGCCGGGGAAGCCGCCGCGGTCGTGGCGGCGCTCGAGGGCGGCGCGCGCGCCGTGGGCGTGTTCGTGGACACGGGACCGGCGGAGATCCTCCGCAAGCGGGACGTCGCGGGGTTCCACATCGCCCAGCTCGCCGGCGCGGAGCCGCCCGAAGTCTGCGACCGCCTGCGGGGCGAGGGGTTGGATGTCTGGAAGGGCCTCCGGCCCACGTCGAGCGACGCCCTGGTCCGAGGGTGGGATGAGTACCGGGAGGCGGCGGACGCGGTCCTCGTGGAAGGGTTCTCGCCGCGCGGACCCGGAGGGACCGGGACCGCCTTCCCGTACGAGTGGCTGGCGGGGCTGCAGCGGGACGGATGCGCACTCGCACTTGCGGGCGGGCTGAACGCGGAAAACGTGGTGCGCGCGATCCGCGACGTGCGCCCCGATATCGTCGACGTCTCCTCGGGCGTCGAGCGGGCCCCGGGGGAGAAGTCGATCGACCTCATCCTCGACTTTCTGGCGGTGGCGAAGTGAGCAGCCCGGCCCCCGGCTGGTTCGGCGACTTCGGCGGGCAGTTCGTGCCCGAGACGCTGATCCCGGCGCTCGACGAACTGACCGCGGCCTGGGCCGAGGCCCGCGACGATCCCGCCTTCCGGGAGGCCCTCGAGGCCAGCCTCGCGCACTACGTGGGGCGACCCACGCCGCTCTATCGCGCGCCGCGCCTGGGGGCGGATCTCGGGCTCGACCTTTGGCTGAAGCGCGAGGACCTCAACCACACGGGCGCCCACAAGATCAACAACACGATTGGCCAGGCGCTGCTCGCGAAGCGCATGAACAAGGCCCGGATCATCGCCGAGACCGGCGCGGGCCAGCACGGCGTGGCGACGGCCACCGCCTGCGCGGCGCTCGACTTCGAGTGCGCCGTCTACATGGGCGAGGAGGACATGCGTCGGCAGGCGCTCAACGTCGAGCGCATGGAAATGCTGGGCGCGGAGGTCATCCCGGTGTCGAGCGGGAGCCGGACGCTCAAGGACGCGACGAACGAGGCGATCCGCGACTGGGTCACGAACGTGGACACGACACACTACATCATCGGCTCTGTCGTGGGCCCGGCGCCCTATCCGGCGCTCGTACGCGACTTTCAGCGCGTCATCGGCGATGAGACGGTCCGGCAACTCGCCGAGCACGGCGTGCAGCCGGATGCCGTCTTCGCCTGCGTCGGCGGCGGCTCGAACGCGATCGGCATCTTCACCCCCTTCATCGAGCGCAACCGCGACGTCCCGGCGGAGGCGTCCGTCGCCCTCGTCGGCGTGGAGGCGGCGGGGCACGGCGTCGAGACCGGCCGGCACTCCGCCTCGCTCACGGCGGGCGAACCCGGGGTGCTTCACGGCAACTACAGCTACCTGCTCCAGGACGAGGACGGCCAGGTGGTTCCCGCCCATTCCGTGTCGGCCGGACTCGACTATCCCGGCGTCGGCCCGGAGCACTCGTGGCTCAAGGAGACGGGACAGGTCCGCTACGAATCCGTGACGGATGAGGAGGCCCTCTCCGCCTTCCGGGACCTCTGCCGGCTCGAGGGGCTGATCCCCGCGCTCGAGAGCGCCCACGCGCTGGCGGGCCTGCGGCGGGAAGCCGCGCGCTGGGCGGGGAACCGCGTCGTCATCTGTCTCAGCGGGCGGGGCGACAAGGACGTGGAGGAAGTTGCCCGCGTCCTGTCGGCCGGCCGCGAACCCGGCCCCGACCCCGGCCCCGAGGGGCACTGACCGTGGCCTTCATCGACTACCCGGATCCGTCGGGGATCCCCGAGGAAGACCGCGTCGCGGACGACGACAACATCATCCGCATTCACGGCGTCCATAGTCGCGTCATCCGGCTCCACTACGATCTCTACCGCGAACTGATGTACGGGCCGGGTCCTCTCTCCCGGATTCAAAGGGAGATGATCGCGGTCGTCGTGTCGGGGCTCAACGCCTGCCGCTACTGAATTGTCCATCACGGAGAGGGTCTCCGTCGTCTGCTCGAGGTGGCCGGCGCCGGCGGTTCCGGCGAGGACGCCGAACGCCTCATCGCCGCCCTCGCGACGGATCATGCGGCGGCCGAACTGGACGAGGCCGACCGGGCGATGCTCGACTACGCCGCGCAACTGACGCTCGCGCCCGGCGGCGAGCACGGATCCGCGGTCGACGGATTGAAGGCGCACGGTTTCGATGATCGCGCGATCCACGATATCTGCGCCGTGACCGCCTACTATGCGTTCGTGAACCGGATCGCCGACGGGCTCGGCGTCGAACTCGAAGACGAGGGAGGCTGACGGAAGTGGCCATGCTCCCGCCGACACCGCCGCGGAGCGGACCGGGTGTGCCTGGCGCCCCCGCCGTCCCGGCGAATCTCGACCATCTGCTTCTGGGGACGGCCGACCTCGCGGAAGGGGTAGCGTGGGTGGCCGACCGGCTCGGCGTCGAAGCCCCGTTCGGCGGCCGCCACGGGAACCTCGGCACCGCGAACCACCTCCTCTCGCTCGGGGGCGACATCTACCTGGAGATCCTCGGTCCGGACCCCGAAGCGCCGCCCCGGGACGAGCCGCTGCCGTTCGGGATCGAAGAACTCGCCGAGCCCCGGCTCGTCACGTGGGCGGCCCGCGGGACGGACCTCGCGGCGCTCGTCGCGCGGGCCTCGGGCCGGGGCGTGCCGCTGGGCCCGGTGCGGCCCGGCTCCCGGCTCCGGCCGGACGGCAGCGAACTGAGCTGGGAGATCACGGCCTTCACGTCCGTCCTCCACGACGGCCTCGTACCTTTCTTCATCGACTGGGGAACGACGCCGCACCCGGCCCGCGCGACGCCGCCGGGCGGGCAGCTGATCTCGTTCCGGGCCGAACACCCGGACCCCGCCGCGGTACGATCCACCCTCGAGTCGCTGGACCTGGCGCTCGAAGTGGACGAGGGGCCGGAGCCCGCGCTCGTGGCGAGGATCCGTACCCTGGACGGTGACGAAACGGAGCTGCGCTAAAGGGATGTCTTCAAGTTTCGAGGCGATATTCATGGGACTCACGAGCGGGATATATCGGGCACATCGAGCCGGTCGGACGACCGGCTTTGCGGCAGGCCTCCTGGCACTGGCCCTGGTCGCGGCCGGGTGCGTGGACGACCCGGCGGACTCCACGGGGCCGGAGCCGGGCTCGGACGGGACGCCGATCACGCTGGCGGCGGCCATCTCCGAGACCGGGCGGCACGGCGTGGAGGGGATCGAAGTCGTGCGGGGGTATCGACTCGCCGTCGAGATCCTCAACGAGAAGGGGGGGATTCGCGGTCGGCCGGTACAACTGGAGATTCGCGACGACGGGAGCGATGCCCAGGCGAGCGCGCGCCTGTACGCGGAATTCATCGCCTCCGGCGCGGTCGACGCGCTGCTGGGACCCTACAGCAGCCCGATCACGGAGACCGTCCTCGCCGTCAACGAGGCCGCGGGGATGCCGATGGTCGCGGCAATGGCGGCGGCGCCCTCGATCTGGTCCGAGCGGCAGCGGCAGTGGAGCGTCCAGTTGCTGACGCCCGGACCGGCCTACCTGCAGGGTTCCGTGGAGGTGGCCGTGTTCGGCGGGGCGCAGACCGTGGCCATCGTGTACGAAAACACCTCGTTTCCGGCATCGGTGGTCGAGGGCGTGCGCGAAGCGGTCCGCCGTCACGGGCTGGAGATCGTGCTGGACCGGTCCTATGAGGTCGGAGCGGCGGACCACCGGGCGATCACCGCCGCGGCCCGGGACGCCGGCGCGGACCTCTTCATCGGCGGGGGCTACACGGCCGATGCCGCCGGCTTCGCGGCCGCGGCACCCGCCGTGGGCTACCGGCCGGTCCTCATGAGCCTGATCATCGGGCCCGGCCAGCAGCACTTCGCCGAAGACGTGGGGCAGGCCGCGCGGTGCGTCGCCGGCAACTCGCCGTGGCACCCGGCCATTGAGACGTCCGGGTTCATCGCGGACAACGCGACCTTCGTCGGCCGCTACGAGGCGGCGCACGGAACGACGCCGGGCTACCACGCGGCGGGCGGCTTCGCGGCCGTGGAACTCCTGGCCGAAGGGCTCGACCAGACGGCCGCCGGGCCGGGCGGAACCAACCGCGGCGCGCTCCGCGACTACCTGTTCTCGGCCCGGACCGGGACCATCGCGGGCCCGTACGAGGTCTCCCCCATCGGTGATCCGCAGGCCGGGGCTCAGCGAGCGCTCAAGGGGTTGCAGGTCCAGTGGCAGGACGACGGCGCCGGCGGACTCGCCCTCCGGATCGTGCACCCGTGGGCCGCCGCCAACGCCGTCCCCTGCTACATGCGCTGAACGCCCGCTAGTTCCCGCGGATCCCGGCGGCGGCGCCGGCGGCGTTCTCCTCCGCCGGCCGCTGCCGCTCGAGTGTCCGCGCCTCGGGATGGATCTCGTCGAGGGTCATCCCGTCGTACAGCCGTCCATCCTTCATCACGTAGCGGATGTCGACCGTGTTCCGCAGGTCGTCGAGCGGGTTCGAGTTGAGGACGACGATGTCCGCGAGCTTGCCCTCCTCGATGCTCCCGAGCTGATCCCCGAATCCGATCGCCTCGGCGCCGAGGATCGTCGCCGCCCGGAGCATGTCGAAGTTCGACGCGCCGCCGGCCGCCATCGCCCACAGCTCCCAGTGGTACCCGACGCCCTGGATCTGTCCGTGGCTCCCCACGGCCATGCGGGCGTCTTCTTCGAGCATCTTCTTCACGAACTCGCCGTGACGCGCGAAGACGTACTCCTCCTCGAGGAACCAGCCGCCTTCTCCGGGGCTCCCGCCCGCGCCGGGCCCGCGCCGCCTCGCCCGCGCGTCGATGTTCGCCTTGGGCACGAACGTCGCGAGTTTCTCGTCACCCAGCACGTCCTCGTGGGTGTAGAAGTAGTTCTCTCCGAACGGGCCGCCGTATGAGACGAGCAGCGTCGGGCTGTTCGTCGTCTCCGACGTCTTGAACAGCTCGACCACGTCGGAATAGATCGGCGCGATCGGCAGGTTGTGCTCGATGCCCGGGTATCCGTCGATCGCGTGCGTGATGTCGATCTTGTAGTCGAGCCCGCCCTCGGTCGTGGGCATGAGTTCGAGGTCGCGCGCCGCCTGGATGATCCACTGGCGCTGCTGGCGGTTGCCCGTCATGTACATCTTGAGCGTCTTCGTGTCGAAGTACTCCGCGTAGCGCCGCAGGATGGTCTTCGCGTGGTCCGCGTTGCGGAGGTTCTCGCCCGCGAACACGCCCGGTCCCGTCGAGTAGATGCGCGGGCCGGTCATGCCGCCGGTCCGCACCCGGTCGGTGTAGCTCAGGATGTCGGTCGTGGCGGTCTGCGGGTCACGCGTCGTCGTGACGCCGTAGGACAGCGTCGCGAGGTACTGCCACACCTCTTCCGGATGGACCTCCGGCACGAGCCACTGCGCGTGGTAGTGGGTGTCGATGAAGCCGGGCACGAGCGTCTTGCCGCTCACGTCGATCACCGTGGCGCTGTCCGGGACCTCGACGGAGTCGGCCGGACCCACGGCGACGATGCGGTTGTCCGTCACGAGCACCACGCCGTTCTCGATGATGCGCGGTTTCATGGCGGGTTCCTTCGGCTCCTCCTCCTCGCCGGCCGCCGCCGCAGCCGTGTCGGAGGGCGCCGCCTCGGGTTCGGGCGGATCCGCGCCCGCCGTGTCGGCCGGGGCTCCCGTGGTGTCGCTCGCGGCCTCGTCGGGGACCTCCGTCATCGTCAGGATCCGCGCGCCCGAGAGCGCGACCGTGCCGCGCGGGAAGTCGCGCGGCAGCTTCGCCTCGATCCTGCGCTCGTGCGCCTCGTACGTCTCCGTCGTGTCGGCGAGGACCTCCTCGTCGCCCGCGCGTACCGCGGCGGATTTTGCGGCCACCTCCTCCGCGGCCTGCCGGATCGAGTCGGCGCGGGCCAGCAGGGAGTCGGCCACGACCTGCACGGAGTCGGCCTGGAGCCGCGTGATCTCGTCCTCCAGCTCCTCCGGCACCTCCTCGTCGGCGCTCTCGAGGCTGTCCGCCTCCGCCCGCTTGTCCGCGAGCGTGTCGGTGATCGCCGCCGCTCTCACGCGCAGGAGGGCGCGCGCGCGGGCCGTGACCTCCTCTTCCTCCTCCTCGGCCTCGACGTGGTCCAGGTCGTAGGTGAACAGGACATTCCCCAGGGCCCAGTGGAGGGCGCCGCCGTCCGGCGCCCACGAAGGGAACTCTCCGCCCACGTCCGTAACCTTTCGGATCGGCAACGGAGCGGAATCCAGCGTAATGAGCATGATCGTCGGCGGCTGCTCTCCGATCTCGGCCACATCCACCACATAGAGATCCCGCCCGAACTGAACGAAGGCGCGGTCCCCCTCGGGAGAGAGCATGATCAGGCCCGCCGGCGTCGGTCCGCCCGGCTCGGCCGGAGGGTCGGGGTCCGTGGGATCGGGGCCCTGCCGCCACGGGAAGACGCGCCGGGGCAGGAACTCCCACTCGTTGGGGTGCGGGTCGCCGATGCCGGCGAGGCCCTGGCGCCCGCGCACGATCAGATGCCGCTTCACGTCCGTGCCGTCCCAGCGGAAGGACACCAGCCCCTCCACCGGGCTGTAGGCGTAGATCCGGTCCGGGTCGTCCGCCGCGAAGTGCGGCACGTCGCGGAGTCCCGTGGGTGAGATGACCTCGGCGTCCGCCGGCTCCGGTCCCGCCGCCGGCACCCACACGAACTCGCCGCCGATGGGCCCGAAGAACGCGCCCGCCGCCTCCTTGAGCTGACGCGCGGCGCCGCGCGAGGCGACGATCCGCCCGCCGTCGGGCGACCACGCTACGTTGTAGTAGAGGGCCGCCGTGGCCGAGAGCCGGATCGGCTCGCCGCCCTCCGCGGCCACCTTCATGATGTGGCCGCCGTCGGTGTCGTCCCACGTCGTGTAGGCGATCCAGCGGCCATCGGGCGACCACTGCGGGTGGAACTCGCCCGCATCGCCCTCCGTGAGGCGGCGCGCCTCGCCGTCGGGCAGGTCGCGGATCCAGAGGCGGTCGAAGGCCGTGAACACCACCTGTTCGCCATCGGGCCCGACGACGGGGCTCCGGATCTGGCTGGCGGTGACCATCGCCGTGGTGTCGATCTGATACTCGAACGACACCCGCGGGCCGACATCGAGTTCGACTTCCGCCTCGAACGGAATCTCCGCGGGTTCGCCTCCGTCCATGGGGACGTTCCAGATCCTGCCCCCGTAGGAAACGACGATCGCCGAGCCGTCGGGCACGAAGGCGTAGCCCGGCAGGAGGTCGAGCGGCGCCCGCGATTCCTGCTCGTCCCGCTGCACGGGATAGGCGAGCCAGCTTTCCTCGCCCGTCTCGAGGTCGCGCTTCCGCAGCCCGGTCTCCGCGTTGTAGCGGGTGCCGTATACGAGCCAGCGGCCGTCGGGCGAGATCGCCGGGCGGAACGCGGACCCGTACCGGCGGGTCATGGTCGTCGTCGTGCCCGTCTCGCGGTCGTAGCGGTAGAGCTGGTAGAGCGGCAGCACCGCGTTGTACGTCCAGTCGCCGGACCCCCCCGCGTACCAGATGTAGCGGCCGTCCGGGCTGAACGCCGCGCCGATCCGCTTCTGCTGGGGGGATCCCGGCAGCGGCAGCGGCGACCCGCGCTCGGCGTGGTACATGGCGAGCTGCGCCACCCCGCCGAGGCCGTTCGAGCGGCTGGCCACGATATAGACGCCGTCGGGGCTCCATGCGGGCGACAGCATGAGGCTGGACCCGCCGCCGGCCACCCGGGTGGTGTCCGTGAGGTCGAGGCGCAGGGTCCACAGCGCGTCGCCCCCGCTGCGGTCGGAGATGAAGGCCACCGCCTCGCCGTCCGGGCTGAAGCGGGGCTGCGTCTCGTACGCCATGCCCGTGAGGAGGGGCGACGCCTTTCCGCCCTCGATCGGCATCGTATAGAGATCGCCGAGGAGGTCGAACACGATCGTCGTCCCGTCCGGACTCACGTCGAGCGACATCCACGTGCCCTCCGTGGCCGTGAACGTGGCCTTGCGGGCGCCGCGCAGAGGGAGCGGGTCGCGGTTTCCCGGGCCGCCCGGGCCGAACACCACCTGGGCCGCCGCCGGAACCCCGGTCACCGAAGCGATCAGCGCGGCCAGCGCCGCCGCCCTCCCGATCCGTGCCAGCCTATCGCGGGGGCTCATCGGTCACCTCCCCGGACGCCGGCGCTTACCGCGGGCGCCGTATCCCTCCACGGTTCGTTCGGAGCCGGCCGTTGTCTCGGCCACAGTTCGTCGAGCGTGTCGCCGTCGTAGAGTCGCCCGTTCATCATCACCATGTCGATCGCGTTCGTGTTCCGGATGTTCGCGAGCGGGTCCGCGTCGAGGATCACGAGGTCCGCCAGCTTGCCGGGTTCGATGGAGCCCAGATCGCCGCCGAGGCCGATCGCTTCGGCCCCCATGAGCGTCGCGGCGCGCAGCGCGTCGTGCTCGTCCATGCCGCCGCTCTGCAGCGCCCACAGCTCCCAGTGGTAGCCGAGGCCCTGCAACTGGCCGTGGCTGCCGACGCCGGTGTTCCCGCCGCCCTCCACCAGGTCCGCGAGCCACGCCGCGTGCTTCGGGAAGGCGTATTCGTCCTCGTGGAACCAGCCGCCCGGCCCCGGCCCCGTGAAGAGCCCCAGGCGCCGCGCCTTGATGTCGAGTTCCCGCTTCGGCGTGAAGTGCGTCAGCTTCTCGTCGCCGAAGATGTCCCAGCGCGTGTAGAAGTAGTTCTCCGCCCACGGCCCCCCGTAGGAGACGAGGAGGGTGGGGGAGTTCACGGTCCCGGAGGTCGCGAACAGTTGGACGACATCGTTGTACGCCGGCACGATCGGCATCGAGTGTTCGATCCCCGGATATCCGTCCATGGCGTGCGTCATGTTGAGGCGGTACTCGAGGCCGCCTTCCGTCGTCGGCATGAGGCCGAGTTCGCGCGCCGCCATGATGAGCCACTGCCGCTGACGCCGGTTGCCCGACATGTACATCTTGAACGTCTTCGTGTCGTAGTACTGGCTGTATTTCCGCAGGACGTCGAGCGCGTGCTCGTAGCTGCGGACGAAGTCGAACTGGAAGACGCCTGGGCCCGTGTGATAGACGCGCGGCCCCACCATCCGGCCCGCCCGCACCATGTCCTCGTACGAGAGGACGTCGGTCGTCGCCGTCTGCGGGTCGCGGGTCGTCGTAACCCCGTAGGCGAGGTTCGCCTGGTAGATCCACGGCCGCGCCCAGTGGAAGTCCCACAGGTTCCACATGTGCGCGTGCGTGTCCACGAACCCGGGGACGACGGTCTTGCCGCCGATGTCGATGACCTGCGCGCCCTCGGGCACCTCGCCGGGCCCCGCCCGCACCGACGCGATGCGGTTGTCCGTGATCACGATGTCGGCGTTGTCGACGATCTCGTCGCCGTTCATGGTGATCGCGCGTCCGCCGCGGAGGATCACGGTCCCGCGCGGGATGTCGCGCTCGGCCGTGACCTCGATCTGCCGCTCCGCCGGCGTGTAGGCCGTGTCCGCGAGCGCCGCGTCGAGGTCGTACGTGAAGAGGGCGTTGCCCAGCGACCAGTGGACCGTGCGGCCGTCCGCGCCCCACACCGGGAACTCGGCCCCGAGGTCGTTGAGCTTCCACGCGGGGACGCCCGCCGAGTCCGGCTTGGCGACGTCGACCCTCGGCAGCGTGGCGCCGAGGTCCGGCACCGTCACGGCGTACAGATCGTCGCCGACGTGGGCGAGCGCGAGATCGCCCTGCGGCGCCATGACGACGGACCCGGCCCCCAGCCGCAGGATGAGTTCGCGCGGCTGGTCGTCGTCGTGCGTCCGCGGCATGGGAAGGTCCGACTGCGGCGAGCGCTCGTACCGCTCGTACGCCGCCGGCACGCCGCCCGCGTCGAGGTTCGCCCGGGCCGTCACCGCCAGGTGCTGCCGCCGGTCCGTATCGTCCCAGCGGGCGGAGGAGAGCGCGGTCGTCGCGCTGGGTGGACTCGGCGACCCGGGCACCGCGTCGGCGCGCGCGAAGCCGTAGTAGTAGATGCGGTCCGGGTCCGCGGTGAAGTGCGGTTGCCGGCGTCCGCCCGTCGGTCCGATTCGGGTCAGGGCTCCGCCCTCGGCTGGGACCCACACGAACTCCGAGTCGAGCCCGAAGCCGATGAAGGGGTCGACCGCCTCCTGCACGTTCCGGCGCGACGAACGGATCGCCACGATGCGCCCGCCATCGGGAGACCAGGCAGGCTGCTGGTAGTAGGCGGGCTCGCGCGTGAGGTTCGTGCTCGCGCCGCCCTCCGCGGACACGCGGCGGATGTGGCCCTCGCCCGCGTCATCGTCCCAAGTCACGTAGGCCACCGAACGCCCATCGGGAGACCACACCGGGTGATACTCTCCGACTTCGCCCTCCGTGAGGCGGCGTGGCGTCCCGTCGGGAAGGTCGGCGACGTAGAGCCGGTCGAGCGCGGTGAAGGCGACCCGCGCGCCGTCCGGCGATGGCCGCGTGTTGCGGATCTGCTTCACGACGAAGGTCGGCGTGTCTTCGATCGGGTATTCGAACTCGACCTCCGGACCGATCGCGACCTCCGCGTTGACCGTGAACGGGATCTCCGTCGGGTCGCTCCCGTCAACCGGCACGCGCCAGATCCCGCCGCCGTAGGAGATGACGAGCGCCTCGGAGTCGGGCGTGAAGGTGTAGCCCGGATGCACGTCCATCGACGCCGTCGACTCCTGGTCGTCGCGCTGCACCGGGTAGGCGAGCCAGCGCTCCTCTCCCGAGTCCAGCTCGCGCAGCCGGATCCCCGTGTCCGCGTCTTCCCGGCTGGCGTACGCAAGGAGTTCGCCGTCGGGGGAGAGGGCCGGCCGGAAGGCCGATCCGTACCGGTTCGTCATCGGCGTCCGCGTCCCCGTCCGGCGGTCGTAGACCCAGAGCTGGTACTGGGGGAAGATCGCGTTGTACTGCCAGGTGCCGAGGCGCTGCGCGTACCAGACGTAGCGCCCCTCGGCGTCGACCGCCGCGCCGAGCATGCGCTGCGCCCCGCTCCCGCCCACCATCTCGAGGCCGGTGCCGCCGTCCACGTGATAGAGCCAGAGCTTCTCCAGTCCGAAGAACGCCCGCGAACGCGAGACGACGACGTACTTGCCGTCCGGCATCCACTCCGGCGAGAGGAAGACGCTCCCGATCCCCTTGCTGAGTTGCGTCGGCTCGCCCCCCTCCGCGTCGATGAGCCACACGTTCTCGTCGCCGCTTCGGTCCGAGACGAAGACGATCCGCGACCCGTCCGGGCTGAAGCGCGGCTGCATGTCGTGCGGCAGGCCGCTCGTGAGCCGCGTCGCCTCGCCGCCCGTAATGGGCATGCGGTAGAGGTCGCCCAGCAGGTCGAACACGATCGTCTCGCCGTCCGGACTCACGTCGAGCGAGATCCAGGTCCCCTCGCTCGTCGTGAAGCGGGCCCAGCGCGCCGGCTCGAGGGGGAGACCCCGGTCGGGGTCCTTCTTCTCCTCCTCCTGGGCCGCGGCGGGCGGGGGTGCGAGCAGCGGTACGAGCAGCAAGAGGGCGGCGGCCCGGAGGCAATGGTGGCACGAGAACATTCGCCGACTCCGTTCGGGAGTTGAACCCTTATTCTGTGGACAGGGTGAAGTACGTACGAGCGATATAGTAGTGTCGGCCGGTAGTCGCCACCAACCAAAAAGGAACGATTCTTGGACCACCATCGAGACATCGCGCTGATCTCCGTCTCCATCGACCTCGGCGCCGGACGCCGGGGCGTGGACATGGGTCCCTCCGCTCTGCGCATCGCCGGGATCAGCCGGGAGATCGAAGCCATCGGCCACGGCATCACCGAACTGGGCACCGTGACGGCCGGCGGGCTGGAGACCACCGACGCGGGCCAGCACGAGTTGCGCTTCCTGGACGAGATCGTCCACGTCGCCGAGGAGACGCGGGAGCTCGTGCGCAAAGGACTGGCCCGGGGCTGCACGCCGCTCGTGCTCGGCGGAGACCATTCGCTCTCGATCGGATCGGTGGCGGCCGTCGCCGACCACCACCGGTCCCGGGGGGCGGCCATCGGCGTCATCTGGGTGGACGCCCACGCCGACATGAACCGCCCCGCCACTACGCCCACCGGGAACATTCACGGGATGTCGCTCGCGGTGCTGCTGGGGCACGGCGAGCCGCAACTGACCTCCGGCCGGCCGAGCGTCGTGCCCGAAAACGTGAGCGTCCTGGGCGCGCGGTCGCTGGATGGGGGCGAGAAGCGGCTCATCCGGGAGCTGGGTGTCCGCGTGTTCACGATGTCCGAGATCGACGAGCGCGGCGTGGGGGCCTGCATGGACGAGGCCCTCGAGCGCGCCAGCGCCGGAACCGCCGGGTTCCACCTCTCGTTCGACGTCGACGTGCTCGACCCGCGGATCGCGCCGGGCGTGGGAACGCCCGTGCGCGGCGGCCTCACCTACCGCGAAGGGCACCTCGTGTGCGAGAAGGCGTGGCGCTCCGGAAAGCTGCTGAGCCTGGAACTCGTCGAACTCAACCCCGTCCTCGACCACCGCAACCAGACCGCCGAACTGGGCGTCGGCCTCGTCGCCTCCGCCCTCGGCGCCGCCATCCTCTAGTCCCTCGCGCCGCTCGCCGGGTGGCCGCTGCTTCGGGGATTTCCGATACTGACGGGTTCGACCCCGGGCCGGTCACGAAGCCGAAGGAGCGAAGGATGAAGACGACGTTCGGAAGCGCCGCCCTGCTGACAGCCATCGCCGCCGGAGCCCTCGTCGCGGACGCGGCGGCCCAGACGCGCCGGCTGTCGCTCGACCACTACATGGACATGGAGTCGGTCTCCGACCCCCGGATCTCGCCGGACGGATCGAGGATCGTCTACACCCGCGGCTGGGTGGACAAGGTCAACGACCGCCGCGAGTCGTCCCTCTACATGATGAATGCGGACGGCAGCCGGCAGCGGGCGCTCGTCGACGGCGGCGGGGCGCGCTGGTCCCCCGACGGCACCCGCATCCTGTTCACGGCGGCGGGCGAACCCTCGGGGAGCCAGATCTTCGTGCGCTGGATGGACGAGGAGGGCGCTACGACCCAGGTCACCCGCCTCGAGAACGGCCCGTCCTCTCCCCGCTGGTCGCCGGACGGAGAGTGGATCGCATTCACGAGCCGGGTGAACGACCGCGCGGACTTCGCCGGCGTCGATCTCCCCTCCCGGCCGGACGGGGCGACGTGGACCGAGGGGCCGAAGATCGTCGAGCGCGCCGGCTACAAGCGCGACCGCCAGGGCTACGTCGACACCGGCTGGACGCATGTGTTCGTCGTCCCGGCCCACGGAGGCGCCGCCCGCCAGCTCACGACGGGGGACTGGAACCACGGCGGGATCGCCTGGAGCCCCGACGGGAGCGAGATCTACTTCTCCTCCTACCGCGCGCCCGACTGGGACCGGCCGGAGCACTGGCAGGAGTCCGAGATCTACGCCGTCTCCGTGGCCTCCGGGGCCATCCGCCAGCTCACGGACCGGCGCGGCCCCGACGGGGGTGCCGTGCCCTCGCCCGACGGCCGCCTCATCGCCCATACCGTCGGCGACGAACACCGCGACACCTACCGGAACCAGAAAATCTACGTCATGAACCGGGACGGGTCCGGCTCGCGGCTCATCTCGGGGGACTACGACCGGCAGTCCGGCGGCTTCCAGTGGGCGCCCGACGGGAGCGGCCTCTACTTCAACGTGAACCGGGAAGGGTACCGTCAGCTCCACTTCGTCTCCGTCGAGGGCGGCGTCACGCAGCTCACCGAGGGGGCGCACCTCTTCTCCCTCTCCTCCTTCGCGGAGGACGGCACCGCGGTGGGCACGATCGCCACCGACCACGAGCCCGGCGACCTCTATCGCTTCTCCCTCTCGAACCCGGGCGAGGTCACCCGCCTCACGGAGGTCAACGCGGACGTGCTCCACGGCGTGACTCTCGGCGAGGTGGAGGAGGTCTGGTACGAGTCGACGGACGGCTTCCGGGTCCAGGGCTGGATCGTGAAGCCGCCCGACTTCGATCCGAATCGCGAGTATCCGCTCATGCTCGCCATCCACGGCGGGCCGCACAGCATGTACAACGGCGGGTTCAACTTCGCCTTCCAGGAACACGCCTCGAACGACTATGTCGTCCTCTACACGAACCCCCGGGGGAGCACGGGATACGGGACGGAGTTCGCGAACGCGATCAACCACGACTATCCGGGCGCCGACTTTCCCGACCTCATGGGCGGCGTGGATGAGATGCTGCGCCGCGGCTACGTGGACGGGGACAACCTGTTCGTGTACGGGTGCTCGGGCGGCGGCATCCTCACCTCGTACATCGTGGGGAACACGGACCGCTTCCGGGCCGCATCGGCGAACTGTCCCATCGTGAACTGGATGTCCGCGATGGGGACATCGGATGCGATCGGCTACCTGCGCACCTTCGAGAAGCCGTTCTGGGAGGACGAGGAGGAGTGGATGGACCGCTCGTCCATCTTCTACGTGGAGAACGTGACGACGCCGACGATGCTGATGACGGGGGAGATGGATCTGCGGACGCCCATGGGTCAGACCGAGGAGTTCTACCAGGCGCTGCACTACGAGGGCGTGCCGACGGTCATGGTGCGCTTCCAGGGGGAGTGGCACGGGACGAGTTCGCGTCCGTCGAATTTCCTGCGCACGCAGCTCTACCTGAGGAAGTGGTTCGAGAAGTGGGGGACGCACCGGCCCGCCGTGACGACGGAGGAGGACGCGGAGGAAAGCGGCTCTTGAGCGTTCCCGGCGGCACAGCGCCCGCCGCGGCCCCCGTCGCGCACGCCGGATCGAGGATCGAGGGCGTGTTCGAAGGTCGGGATGCGGGGGCCGCGTTCATCCCCTTTCTGTCGAGCGGCTTCCCGCGGCCGGCGGACACGCCGCGGCTGCTCGAGCGGCTGGCGGCGGACGGCGCGGACATTATCGAACTGGGGATCCCGTTCAGCGATCCGCTCGCGGACGGGCCCACGATCCAGGCCGCGAGCTGGCGCGCGCTGGAGCAGGGCGTCACGGTCGAGTCCACGCTGGACCAACTGGCGGAAATCTCCGGCGATCTGCCGCCGGTCGTCGTCTTCTCCTACCTGAATCCGATTCTTCGCATGGGAGTGGAGCGTTTCCTGGCGCGGGCGGAGGCCGCGGGGGCGGCGGGACTCCTCGTCACCGACCTGCCCGTGGGCTCGCATCCGGAGCTGGAGCGGCGGCTGGCCGCCGGTCCGCTCGACCTCATCCCTCTCGCGGCCCCCACCACGCCGAGGGCCCGCCTCGAGACCATCCTGGGCCACGCTTCGGGGTTCCTGTACTACATCTCCCGCCTCGGCGTGACGGGGGCGCGGAAGGCGCTGGACGCCTCGCTCGAGGACCAGGTGAGAGGGCTCCGGACGATGGTGCGGCTGCCGGTGGCGGTGGGGTTCGGCATCTCGACCCCGGAACAGGCCGCCGCGGTCGCGGGCATGGCGGACGGCGTCGTGGTCGGATCCGCGCTCATCGCCGCCCTCGGCCGCGGCGAGACCGCCTTCGGGGAGCTGTCCGCCGCCCTCGCCGCGGCCGTGCACGAGAACGACTCTTGCAGGAAGGCAGAATGATGACTCGCTCGCCGCATCTCGTAGTGGTTGCGCTGTTTGCGTGCGTCGTGACCCGGCCGGTGGCGGCGCAGGACGGGTTCGGGGCGGCGGTGTGGGCGCCGGCGGCGGACGAGATCCTCGTCCTCAAGCCGGCGTTCGGCCGCGGGCCCGCGTCGGTGCTTGTGTTCGGTAAGGGCGACTCGGGCTGGTCGCAGGTCCAGGAAGTGTGGTCTGCGGGATCGCTCCTCGGGGAGTCGTTCGGCCGAACCATGGCGCCGGTGGAGGGCGGGTTCCTCGCGGCGAGCGGGGACCCGCAGGTGATGATCGGCGCGTACGGGTTCGCCCGCGGGGCGGACGGCGGCTGGGCGGAGTCGGGCGCTCTGCCGCTCGGGGCCGCAGCCGGCGCGGCCCCCGAAGAAATGAGCATGGGCCGGGTAATGGCGATCCTGCAGCCGCCCGCGCGCGTCGTCGCGGCGGATCGGGATGTGGCGCTCGTCTCGGCGCCGGGCGGGCGGGGCGCCGGCACCGAGGTTCGGGTTTACGTCCGCGGGACGGACGGAACGTGGAGTGCGGCGGGCTTGCTGGAAGCCGGAGATCTCCGGGCCAACGCGCGCTACGGGGCGGCGCTGGCGGTGCGCGGCGGGCTGGCGGCGGTCGGCGCGCCGGGGCAGGGAAGTTCGGGCACGGTGTACGTGTTCGCCCGCGGGGCCGACGGGGCGTGGAGCCGGGAGGCGGCGCTCGATTCGCCCGCGCTGGGCGGGGGCGCCGGCCTGGGCGCCAGCGTCCTCTTCACCGGCGACGGCGAACTCGCCGTGGGCGCGCCCAACGCGGATGGGTCGGTCGGCCGCGTGGTGCTCTTCGCCGGGGGGGCGGAGGGCGACTGGGCCGAAGCGGCGACGCTGCTCCCGGGCGCTTCGGGGCCGGGCCAGCGCTTCGGGGCCGCGCTCGCGGCCGCCGGAGACGAACTGATCGTCGGAGCGCCGGGGGCCGAGGACGGCCGGGGTCGGGTCGATGCCTTCAGCCGCGCGGACGCCGACGGTGAATGGCGCGCCGGCCGTTCCTTCGCGCCCGAGGGCGCCGCCCTCGTGGGGGGCTTCGGGTCCGCGCTCGCCCTTCGCCCCGGCCTCGCCGTGGTCGGCAGCCCCGAATCCGAGGGGAGCGCGGGGCTCGCCGCCGTCTACGAGGCGGCGGAGGACGGCTCCTGGTCGGGTCCCGTCTGGTTGCGCCCCGGGAGTCCGCCCGCCGCGGTGACGTCGGCGGAGGTGCGCTGCGAAGATGACCGGGCCGCGGGCTTCGACTGCGCGGATGTCGACCTGCAGGCGTACCTCCCGCTCGCCTCCATCGGCGGCGAGCCCGGAGAGCGCGTGAGCGACGCGTGGGGCTGGACGGACCCCGAGACCGGCCGTGAGTACGGCCTCGTGGGCCGTTCCGGCGGGGCCGCGATCGTCGACGTCACCGACGCCGTCAACCCCGTGTATCTCGGCGTCATCCCCGCGAACCGCAGCGGCGCCCGCGACCTCAAGGTCTACGCCGACCACCTCTTCTTCACCGGGGACGGGGCCGGCGCCCACGGCCTCGTCGTCTTCGATCTCACCCGCCTGCGCGACGTGGCGAGTCCCCCCGTGGAGTTCGCGCCCGACCTCCGCTGGGACGGGATCGGGAGCGCCCACAACCTCATCATCGACACCGGCGCGGGCACGGCCTTCACCGTCTCCACGAGCGGGGACGGGCACACCTGCGGCGGCGGCCTCGTGATGATCGACATCCGCCAGCCGCTCGCGCCCGAGTTCGCCGGCTGCTACACGGACACCGAGGGGCTCATCTTCCAGGGGCGGACGCACGACGCGCAGTGTCTCGTGTACGACGGGCCCGACATGGACTACCGGGGCCGGGAACTGTGCTTCGCATCGAACGAGACCGCACTCCGGATCGTCGACGTCACGGACAAGTCGAACCCGCGCCCGATTTCGGCCGCCGCGTACCCCGGCGTCGCCTACATCCACCAGGGGTGGCTGAGCGATGACCGGCGCTACTTCTTTCTGGACGACGAACTCGACGAACTCGTCGGCACGACGGACCGGACGAAGACGATCGTATGGGACGTGACCGATCTCGATGACCCCGTCGTGATCGCGGACTACTACGGACCCAACAACGCGACGGACCACAATCTCTACGTGAAGGGCGACCGGATGTACCAGGCCAACTACCAGGCCGGCTTCCGCGTCATCGACATCAGCGATCCCGAGAACCTGCGGGAGGTCGGGTACTTCGACACCACGCCGTACGGCGCCGATCCTCCCGGCTTCAACGGGGCGTGGACCGCGTTCCCGTATTTCGAGAGCGGGACGGTGCTCGTGACGAGCATGCTCGAAGGCGTTTTCCTCCTCAAACCGAGACGAACCGAACTCGTCCCCTGACGGCGGACCCACCGCGATGGGAGAGATGGGAGATCAGATGACGGCAAACGGATGCATCGTTCACTGTGGCGGCGATGGCCCGCTCCTCGTTCGGAGTCCGCTGCGCGTGCGCACGGCGGGCGCGGAAGACGGCATCGCGAAGCCGAAGGCCGCCCTGTGCCGGTGCGGGCAGTCCGCGAACAAGCCGTTCTGCGACGGGGCGCACCGCGACATCGAGTTCCGGGCCGGCGGGCCGATCGACACGACTCGCGCGACATCCGAGCCGGAGGCGCCGTCCGGGCCGTCCGGTGAGGAGGCCGGGGAAGCGGTCGTCACGGCGCACGCGAATGGTCCGCTGCACTTCGACGGCGTCGTGGAGATCAGCGGTGAAGGGCACGACGGGTCCGCCCGCTTCCTGCAGCCCTGGCTGTGCCGTTGCGGCGCGTCGAAGAACAAGCCGTTCTGCGACGGGTCCCACAAGGAGATCGGTTTCGAGGCGGAGGGCCTCTAGCAGCCCATGGCCGAGCCTGGGTCGCTCGCCTTCCATCCTCTCCTGTATGTCGCGTGGGCCGACGGGGAACTCGCGACCGAAGAACTCGCCATGCTGCGCGAACACCTGCGCGAGGCGGGGCTTCCCGAGGGAGCCCTCGCGGAGTGGCTCGATCCCGAGGCGCCGCCCTCGGCGGAGCGGCTCCTCCACCTCCTCGATGAGGTGCGGCGGCGGGCGGCGGAGGTCTCGCCCGAGCGAAAGCGGTCCCTCACGGAACTCGGCATCGCGATCGCGGAGGCCGACGGCGAGCACCCCACGCGCGAGGAGCGCGCGGCCATCCTCCGTATCGAGGAGGCGCTGGGTCTGGGCGGTCCGGACGCGGTGGCGACGCTCTTCGACCCGGCGCGGCCGATCGCGCCGCTTCCCGACGTCCAGCCCAGGTTCGACCCGGACGCGATGGCGCGCTTCCTCGGCGGTCCGGCGCCGGAGACCAGAGAACGCGTGTGTGCGCTCCTTTCGGACGGCCGGTTCGAGGCGGTGGCCGGCCTCTCGACGGCCGACTATCGGGCGCAGGTCTCGGAGTGGTGCCGGGTGCTCGCAGACGAGGGGCTCGGAGCCCTCAGCTACCCGGCGGAGTTCGGGGGCGGAGACGATCCCGCGGCCTTCATCGCCACCTTCGAGACGCTCGCCTTCTTCGACCTCAGCCTGCTCACGAAATTCGGCGTCCAGTTCGGGCTCTTCGGCGGCAGCATCCACCAGCTCGGGTCGGGACGACACCACGAGAAATACCTGAGAGCCGCGGGCACGCTGGCGCTCCCGGGGTGTTTTGCGATGAGCGAGACGCTGCACGGGTCCAACGTCCAGGACATTCAGACGACGGCGGTCTACGACCCCGCGACGCGGGAAATCGTGGTCCACACGCCGGTGCCGGGGGCGCGCAAGGACTACATCGGGAACGCCGCGCGGGACGGCCGTCTCGCCACGGTGTTCGCCCAGCTCGAGGTCGAGGGGGAAGGGCGCGGCGTGCACGCGGTCCTCGTCCCCATCCGCGGCGAAGACGGGGAGCCGCTGCCGGGCGTGACGATCGAGGACTGCGGCGAGAAGCTCGGCCTGAACGGCGTGGACAACGGACGCCTCCACTTCGATCGCGTGCGCGTGCCGAGCGGAAACCTCCTCGACCGCTTCGCCTCCATCGACGACGAGGGGGCCTACCGGAGTCCGATCGCGAGCCCGGCCCGGCGCTTCTTCACGATGCTCGGCACCCTCGTGAGCGGCCGCGTGGCCGTGGCGAGCGCGGCGCTCAGCGCGACGAAGGTCGCCCTCACGATCGCGGTCCGGTATGGCGCGCGGCGCCGGCAGTTCGGTTCGACCGGCGAAGCCGAGCGCATTCTGCTCGACTATCCCGCCCACCAGCGGCGACTGCTCCCGCGCCTGGCCACGACGTACGCGCTCAATTTCGCGCTCCACAACCTGCAGGCCGAGTACGTGGCCGCGGTCACCGCGGAAACGGGAGACTCCGGCGAAGCTGAGGGTGAAACGGGGATCGGGAGTGTCGCGGATCGCCGACGCCTCGAGGCGGCCGCGGCCGGGCTCAAGGCCGGCGCCACGTGGCATGCGACGGACACCATCCAGGCGTGCCGCGAGTCGTGCGGGGGGCGCGGCTACCTCGCGCACAACCGCTTCGCGGCGCTCAAGGCGGACAGCGACGTCTTCACGACCTTCGAGGGCGACAACACCGTCCTCATGCAGCTCGTGGCGAAGGATCTCCTCACGGGCTTCCGCCAGCAGTTCGGGGATCTCGGCGCGCTCGGGATCGCGCGCTTCGCCGCCGGCCGCGCCCGCCGCGCCATGGCCGAGCGCAACTGGGTCATCTCACGGAAGACGAGCGAAGCCCACCTCCGTGACCCCGGGTTCCACGACGCGGTGCTCGATGCCCGCCGCTCGGACCTCGTGCTTTCGCTCGCGCGGCGGGTCCGGCACCGGATCGCGCGCGGGATGACCTCGTTCGACGCCCTCACGGACTGCCAGCACCACGCCCTCACGACCGCCCGGGCCCACGTCGAGTGCGAGATCCTGCGCTCCATGATCGCGGCCGAGCGGCGGACGCCGAGTTCCGGCGTCGCGGAGTGGCTCGAGCGCCTGCGCTCCCTCTACGCGCTCGCCACGATCGAGCGCGAGGCGGCGTGGTTCCTGGAGCAGGGCTATCTGGATCCGCCCAAGAGCAAGGCCATCCGCCGCACCGTGACCGCGCTCTGCGCCGAAGTCCGCCCCCAGGCCATCCCCCTCGTCGACGCCTTCGACGTCCCCCGATCCTGCCTCGAAGGCTCGATCGGCCTCTAGGGCGTGGCGGCTCGCACCCAACTTCGACAACACACTCTCGGGAGGAAGCATGACGGAAGCAGATCGACCACCTCCGACCGCGTCACCGTACCAGATCTTCATGCTGGTCTGCTGCGTGCTCGTGCTCGTGGCTCTCATCGTGGAACTCGCGCTGCCACTGGATCCCGAGATCCTGCGTATCCTCTTCTACGCGGACACGGCCTTCTGCATCGTCTTCTTCGCGGACTTCCTCCTCTCTCTCGCGCGGGCCCAGGACCGCAAGCGATACATGATCACCTGGGGCTGGATCGACCTCCTCTCCAGCCTGCCCGCGATCACGGAACTCCGCGCGTTCCGAATCGGCCGGGTACTGCGGATTCTGAGGTTCCTCCGTGCGGCGCGCGCCGCGCGGGTCGTCGGCTCATTCTGGATGGGACGGCGGGCACAGACGACGGCGCTCGTCGCCGTGTCCGTCGCGATCCTGACGGTGGTGGGCGCGAGTATCGCGGTCCTTTATCTCGAACGGGCGGCGGGGGGCGAGATCGGCTCGGGTCCGGCCGCGTTGTGGTGGTCCTTCTTCACGGTCATGACGGGCCAGCAGGGCGACCCGTTCCCGGTCACGGCTGCAGGGCGAGCCATCGGCCTCGCCCTGATGACGGTCGGCGCGGCACTCGTCGGGACGCTGACCGCGACGCTGGTGTCCTGGGTGATCCGGCCCCGGGAGGACGCCAAGGATCGCCAGCTGAACGCGATCCGCGAGGAAGTGGCCGCGATCCGGGCGCTCCTCGAAGCCCGCTGACCCGATCCGCGCACGCCGCGTGGACGGGGTGCCGATTCCCAGTCCGCGGACCGCCACCGAACGTCAGGTCGCTGGTGGTTCTGAACGTAGGAGTTGAGCAGCGAGGTCGAGGGCGTCGATGGGCCAGTACGTGCTGGGGCGGGGGCGTTTGACGCCGGGGCGGTTCGCTTCGGGGCGGCAGCGGAGGATCGCCCGGGTCCAGCGCGCGGGTATCGCCCGCAGCCCGTGGACCGCGCCCAGGAGCGCCCCGCAGATCGCGGCGTTCGTGTCGGTGTCGCCGCCCCTCATCACGCTGTCGACCACGCCCTCCTCGAGCGATGGGGCGTGCCGCAACTGCCACAGCGCGTTGCGGAGCGCGATCAGGACCCAGCCCATGTGCGTCATGTAGTCGTCCGGCGGCCCGGCGGCCTCCTCGACGCACGCCCGCACTTCGGGGCAGATCTCCCCTTCGTTCGCCCACGCCGCCATCCGTTCGTACAACTCGCGCGGCGTGGGGCCGCTGTCGATCGCGTGTGCGAGCGCCATCGCGAAGAGCGCGTTCGCGTCGAGACAGACGCGATTCGGGTGCGTGAGACGGGCGTCCTCCCGCGCCCAGCGCGCGACGACGTCGAGGCGATGACGGGAGCCGAAGATGCCCAGCGGGCCGATACGCATCAGCGCCCCGTTGGCCTGGCTCTCGTGGCGCGGACTTCCGAGCAGGCCGTCGCGGATCGTCAGGCCGCAGTCGAACGGGTCGGAGTCGAGCCACTCCCGGTAGGCGCGGTTCGCCGCCTCCGGGTCGTACGTGCCGCGGGCGATCAGCGTGCGGGCGAGCGCCAGCGCCATCTCGGAGTCGTCCGTCGGCTGTCCCGCCAGCGTGTCGAACGCGCCCCCGTCCTCGAGGTCGCGGACCCCGTGCGGGTAAAGGCTGCGGATGTCCTCGGGCGACTGGAACTCGACGAGGCTGCCGAGCGAATCGCCGGCGATCTGGCCGATGAGGCAGCCGCGCGCGCGGTCGAGCTTCGCGTCCTCGCCCTGAGACGTTCCCGCGGGAACGTCGGCCGTCGGCGTCCTCACGCTTCTTCCGTGCGCCGGCCCATCGCTTTCACGAGGTCCGAATCCGGTTCGACGAAGATCGTCTGAACGCGGTCCGGGGTCACCGTTCCCGGCGGCGATTTCCGCGGCTTGCGGACGTACTTGCGGCGGGTCCAGACGACCGGGGCCGTGCGATTGTGGCGCGCGCCGCTGTGGACCGCCGCCGCGATCGCGGCTTCGAGCAGGTCGCGCCGCGGCGGATTCTCGTCCCTTCGCCCCCAGCGCAGAATGACGTGCGCGCCGGAGGCCTGGGACGCGTGCAGCCAGATGTCGTCCGGCGCGGAGTGACGGAAGGTGAGATCGTCGTTGTCGCGGGCCCCGCGCCCGACCCGGATCTCCAGCCCGCCCGAGGTCCGGAACCGCGTGTAGGGCACCCGGAGTTCCGGCCCGCCCGCCCGCGGCCCGCTCGCGCCGACGCGCACCGGCTTCCCGCCGGCCGCGGCCCACAGGGCGTCCGACGGACCGGACTCGGCGAGCCGCTCGAGGTGGGCGTCGAACTCGGCCGCGCGCTCCTGGGCCGCCGCGATCGCGCCGGGCAGCCGCTCCAGCGCGCGCTCCCGGCGCCGCGCCTCGTCGAAGAAGGCCTCCGCGTTGGCCACGGTATCGCGGG
Source organism: Candidatus Palauibacter soopunensis (assembly GCF_947581735.1). NCBI lineage: Bacteria > Pseudomonadati > Gemmatimonadota > Gemmatimonadia > Candidatus Palauibacterales > Candidatus Palauibacteraceae > Candidatus Palauibacter > Candidatus Palauibacter soopunensis. The sequence continues at coordinate 25,949 of NZ_CANPVT010000036.1, read as the reverse complement.
CGGGGTCGAGCGCAATCTCGCGCGGCGCGCCCTCGAAGTCGGGCAGCGTCACGGCGGAAGCGCCCTTCGGCACCTCGTCCTTGCGGGCGAGGAGGATCTGGCCGAGGAGGCGGGGTTCGTCCGGCGGACCGGCCGCGGCCAACTGCCGCTCGAGCGCGGCGGCCCGGCGCCGGTGCCGCTTCCGGCGGGCTCGGAGGCGTTTCCGGATCTGCCCCGCTTCGTCCCCCGCATCATCGTCGTCCGCGGCCGCGGGGAGCGCCTGGAGGGCGGGGGCGGGGCCGCCGCCGGGGGCGAGCAGTTGCGCGGCCGCGGTCAGCAGTCCGGCGGCGGACCCGCTGCCGGCCCCGGCGGGGTGCGGGTAGGGCTGGGGGCCCCACGGGCGGTCGAGCACGAAGGCCGGCCGGGGCGGCGCGCCCGGCGCATCGGACGCGGCCGGGCCGCCCGATGGCGCCGCCGCGAGCGCGTGGAGGGCCCGGTATCGCGCGTACGTTTCCGCGGGGTCGTCTCCGGCCATGATCCAGTCGACGTTGAGCGCGCTCGTCCACGCCCACGTCCGCAGCACGGTCCGCCGGCGCTCGGCCTCGTCTCCGGCCAGCACGGCGGCCCATTCCGCTTCCGATGGCGGAGCGGCCACGGCTCGCCGCGCGGACGAAGGCGGCACGTAGGATGCCCCGCGGCGCAGCGAGCGGTCGCCCGCATCCCTCGCCAGCAGCGCGGCTTCGATCCGCCACGCCGGACGGGAATCGGCGCCGGACCCCACTGTGCCGGACTCCGCCGTCCCGGACTCCGCCGGATCGGGCTCCTCCCCGCCGGACTCCGCCCGGCGGCAGTGGACGGCGTTCCAGCGCCGGGCCTGGAGTTCGATCGCCAGCATCTCCCACGGACGCCCCGTCCGGTCTCCGAACGTCAGGAGCAGGGCGCGCTCGTCCGCCGGCGCCTTCGCGTCCACGAGCGACAGCCGTCCGACCCGCAACGCCTTCCCCTCCACCCCCGAGGTCGGCGCATCGGCGCCCAGTTCGAGGACGTACCCGTGCAGCGGGTGCAGCATCGCGACGAGCCGCGACCCGTCCTCGAAGGCGAGTTCCACGGCGCGCCGCCCCGATGCCATGCGGAGCCCGGCGATACGGACGCCCCGCCAGCGATCGAGGATTTCGCGGGCGAGGGCCCGGGCGAGGAGGGAGTCGTATCGAATGCCCATTGCGACTATATTCGGTGCCCCGCGCGATCCCGACAAACTCCGCAATCGAGACGAACCTCACGTGGACAAGCTTCACCCCATCATCCACGCAGTCGGCACCGAGGAACGCCTCCCCGACTGGGCCGTGATGAGCCCCGCGCGCATCCGTCACGCCGGGCGGGTCGGCCAGTTGCTGTGGGACTGGGCGGACGCCCTCGGGCACGACACGAGGACGCGGATCCGCTGGCGCGCGGCGGGCCTTCTGCACGACGCTCTCAAGGAGGAAGGCGCGGCAGTCCTGCGACCCCTCGTCAACGGCGCGGACGAGTGGCCCGACGCGCTCCTCCACGGTCCGGCGTGCGCGAACCGGCTGCGCGCGGCCGGCGTGGATGACGAGCCGTTCCTGCGAGCCATCGCCTTTCACACCACCGGACACCGGGATCTCGGCGCCCTTGGACAGGCCCTCTACATGGCCGATTTCCTGGAGCCGGGCCGCCTGGCCGCGGGCCGGGAGCGCGCCGGCCTGCGCCGCCGCATGCCGGACGAGTGGCACACCGTCCTCGTCGAGGTCGCGACCGCGAAGATCGGCATCCTCATCGACTGCCTGATCCCCGTTTCCGCCGCGACCGCCGGGTTCTGGGAGGCGATCACCGCGCCGCGCTGAGGGCAGGTTTTTCGCAAATCGCGAAATGGTTGATTAGGTTGCCGGGGGTGGCAGGACGCAGGATGGGTGTGAGGCAGGGCGGCGGCCGAGCACGGTCGATGGGTGGATGGGAGGACGACGGGAGGCGACAAAGTGCTTTCGAGGTCCAGACGACGGTCCAGGCGGGAGACGCGACGAGGTCCCGAGGGTCGTGCCCCCTATCGCAGGCGGCAGGGTTCATTCCAGCGAGTGGCTTCCGCATTCCGGGGACTGATCACGACGGCGGTTCTCATCGGGGCCGGCGCCTTCATCGGTCTCTTCTGGGAGGAATGGAAGGTCGTACGACTCGCCATTCTGGCCGGGACCGGATCGGTACCGACCGCGACCGCGGCGGGCACGGCGGAAGGTGATCCCGCGGCGACGGGTTCCGCGACGGGAGAGATTCCCGGACGGGAGGACCTGACGAACCGGATCAAGGTCGAAGTCCTCAACGGGGCCGGAGAGAGAGGGCTCGCGCGTCAGTTCGCCGACCGACTCCGGCTCCTCGGTTTCGACGTCGTCGCGACCGGCAACGCCGACCATTTCGACCATGAGATCACGCACGTGCTCGATCGATCGGGCCGCCTCGGGGCCGCGCTGGCCGTCGCCCGCGAGCTGAGCGCGGACTCGCTGGCCATCGCCCTCGATCCCGAACTCTTCCTCGATGCGAGCGTGGTGGTGGGGAGCGACTGGGCCGGCCTGCTCGGGAACCTCGGCAAGGACTAGCAGCCCCGCGACGCCAGCTCTCCCTGGACGCTAGCTCTCCCGCGACAGGCGCAGTTGCCCGCACGCGGCGGCGATGTCACGGCCCCGCGGCCTTCTCACCGCGTTGCCCACCCCGCGCACCGCGAGCGCCTCCGAAAAGCGCGCGATCCCCTCGGCGGAACTCGGACCCCACTCCGGACGCGAGGGGATGGGGTTGAAGGGGATGAGATTCACGAAGCAGATGAGCCCCCGCGCCAGCTTCGCCAGCGGTTCCGCCAGCGCCGGATCGTCGTTCACCCCCCGGATGAGCGTGTACTCGAAGCTGATGCGCCGGTTCTTGTAGCCCTGATACGTGCGCAGGGCGTCGAACAGCTCCGGCAGCGGGTAGCGCTTCTCGATCGGCATCAGTTGCAGCCGCAGTTCGTGGGACGGCGCGTGCAGCGAGACGGCGAGTTCGAACGGCTCCGGGCGCCGGGCGAGTTCCAGGATCCCCGGGATGAGTCCCACCGTCGACACCGTGATCCGCCGCGCCCCGAGACCGAACCCCCCGTGCAGGGAGGCAAGCGATCCGATAACCCCGTCGAGGTTCGCCAGAGGTTCTCCCATCCCCATGTACACCACGTTGGAGATCGGGCTGGACGCCGGCCGCCCCATCTCCTCTCGCGCGACGCGCAGGGAGTCGCGGTACTGCGCCACGATCTCCGCCGCCCTCAACTGGCGCCGGAACCCGAAGTCGCCGGTGGCGCAGAAGCGGCACGCGAGCGCGCACCCGGCCTGCGACGAAAGACAGAGGGTGAGGCGGTCGCGCGTCGGGATGAGCACGGACTCCACCCGCTCGCCGTCCTCGAGCCGCCACAGGTGCTTCACCGTCCCGTCCCTCGAGCGGGCGACGTAGTCCGGTTCGATCGGAGTGAGGGAAAAGGCCGCGTCCAGCGCTTCCCGGAGGCCGGCGGGGAGGTTCGTCATCTCGTCGAAGGCGCGCGCCCCCTGCGCCCAGACCCACTCCTCGACCTGCCGCGCCCGGTAGGCCGGCTCTCCGCGCGCCGCGAAGAACGCCGCCAGCCGCTCCCGTCCGCCGTCTCCCGGCTCCGCGAGCAGTTCCGCTCGTGTGCTTTCCGTCATCCCCCGCTTTCCGGTCTCCCGCTTCTTGCTGGCATCGCCGAAAATCGGCTATCTTTCGCGGCGTTCCGCACTTCGCAGAACCGATTCCGAGCCGATTCCCTTACGCCGCGAGTTCCCCTGACCAAACTATCGCTACCGACCGAACGGCGTGAGCCGGCCTCCCTCGAGACCGCCTTGCGCGACGCCGGCTGCGGGCAGGTCGAGGCCTCGTGGTCCGGACGCGAAGTCAGGGTCATCGGGTGGGTACACCGCCGTCGCGACCTCGGAGGACTCTTCTTCGTCGACCTGCGCGACCGGACCGGCCTGCTCCAGCTCTCCTTCGGCCCGGAGTGGTCTGACGCCCCCGGCCTGCAACTCGTGACGGAGCTGAATCCGGAGGACGTCGTGCAGGCGACGGGCATCGTCGCGCCGCGCCCCGAGCCCAACCCGGAGATGCTCACGGGCGAAATCGAGATCCGCGTGTCGAGTCTTCGGCGGGTGTCCGTCTCCGACCCGCTCCCGATCCTCGTCTATCAGCCCCCGGACGAAGAGCTGCCCTCGGAGGAGCTTCGCCTCAAGCACCGGATCCTCGACCTGCGCCGCCCCGAGATGCAGCGCAACCTGAGGCTCCGTCACGTGGCGACGAACGCGGTGCGCGCCTCGCTCACCGAGCAGGGGTTCGTCGAGATCGAGACCCCGCTCCTCACGCGGCAGACGCCGGAGGGGGCGCGGGACTATCTCGTCCCCAGCCGGGTCCGGCAGGGCCGGTTCTTCGCCCTCCCGCAGTCGCCGCAGCTCTACAAGCAGCTTCTCATGTGCGGCGGCTTCGACCGCTACTTCCAGATCGCGAAGTGTCTCCGCGACGAGGACCTGCGGGCGGACCGCCAGCCCGAGTTCACCCAGATCGACGTGGAGATGGCGTTCGTCGAGCAGGACGACGTCTTCCGCGCCGCGGAGAAGATGTTCGCGCGCGTCTGGCGGGACGGGCTCGAGCGGGACCTCTCCGTGCCCTTCCGGCGCCTGCCCCACGCCGAGGCGATGGAGCGCTACGGCACGGACAAGCCGGACCTCCGCATCCCCTGGGAGATCCGGGATTTCACGGACGCGCTCACCGGCATCGGCTTCGGCATCTTCGACGGCGCCGTGCGCGCCGGCGGACGCGTCCGGGGGCTCGTCCTTCCGGGCGGCGCGGCGCTCTCCCGCTCGCGCATCGCGCACTACGACAAGCTCGCGCAGGAGGCCGGCGCGAAGGGCGCCCTGTGGCTGAAGCGCACCGCGGACGGCTGGTCCGGTCCGCCGGCGAAGGTCGTGGACGAGGACGTCGCGCGCGCGCTCGAGACGGAGTTCGGGGTGGGGGAGGGCGATCTCATCTTCCTCGTCGCCGGGCGCGATGCGGAGAGTTCGCCGGCCCTCGACCGGCTGCGGCGCGCGGCGGCCCGTGAACTCGGCGCCGTGGACGAGAACGGGGAGGAGTGGCTCTGGATCACGGAGTTCCCCCTCTATCACCAGGATCCCGACACCGGCCTTCCCGTTCCGGCGCAGCACGCCTTCACGATGCCGGCGGACCCCGACCCCGCGCGTCTGCGCCAAGACCCGCTCTCCGTGAACGCGATCGCGTACGACATTGTCTACAACGGGATCGAGTTCGCCAGCGGGAGCATCCGTTGCCACCTTCCCGAGGTTCAGCGTGTCATCCTCGAGGCGACGGGGCTCACGCCCGAGGAGGTCGAGGCGCGCTTCGGCTTCCTGCTCGAGGCGTTCCGCTACGGCGTCCCGCCGCACGGGGGGTTCGCGGTCGGCATGGACCGCGTGGTGGCCGAGATGGCCGGTTGCGCGTCGATTCGGGACGTCATCGCGTTCCCGAAGACCGCCGCGGCCAGAGGTCTGCTCGAACGGTCGCCATCGTCGGTGACCCAGGCTGAACTGGAGGAACTCGGGATCTCCGTGACCGGCGGCGCCGGCAAGTCCGGCGAGGCCGACGAGACTGGAGGGACCGGGAGGAGCGGGACTTGAGCGTAGCGACGGAGCGGCGCCTCTCCATCGAGGGGGCCGACCAGCAGCTGCTGGCCGGCGTGAACGACTCGAACCTCACGACGCTGGCCCGCCACTGCGACATCCGCGTCGTCCTCCGGCGCGACGAGATGATCCTCTCGGGTCCGGAAGCCGACGTCGATCGCGCCTCCCCCACCGCGCGGCGCATGATCCGCTACGCGCGGCTGCGGCGCCCCTTCGATGCGGTGGATGTCGAGCGTCTTCTCGAAGCCCCCCCCGACGACGGAGGCGGCTCGCGGAAGTCCGCCGATGCCCGGGGCTCCGGCCAGGGAGAAGTCGCGCTGGCGGGGGCGGGGCGTGCGATCCGGCCCAAGTCCCCGGGACAGGACAAGTACCTGGCCGCGATGCGCGAGCGGGACATCGTCGTCGGCATCGGCCCGGCCGGCACCGGAAAGACCTATCTCGCCGTCGCCGCGGCGGTGGAGGCGCTCAACCGAAAGCGGATCCGCCGCATCATCCTCACGCGGCCCGCGGTCGAGGCCGGCGAGGCGCTCGGCTTCCTGCCCGGCGACATCCGCGAGAAGGTCGACCCCTACCTGCGCCCGCTCTACGACGCGCTCGAGGACATGATGCCGCACGACCGCGTCCGCCGCGCGATCGAGGACCGCGTGATCGAGGTCGCCCCGCTCGCCTACATGCGCGGCCGGACGCTCTCCGACGCGTTCCTGATTCTCGACGAGGCGCAGAACGCGACGACCGCCCAGATGAAGATGTTCCTCACCCGGCTCGGGCTGAACTCCAAGACCGTGATCACGGGGGACAAGACGCAGATCGACCTCCCGCGCCCCGAGGATTCGGGACTCCTGGAGATCGAGGAAGTCTTGCGCGACGTGGTCGGGATCGACTTCGTTTATCTGGATGACGCGGATGTCGTCCGGCACCGACTCGTGAAGGAGATCATCCGCGCGTACCGGGAGTCCGAGCGTTGAGTTTCTTCGGCCGCGTCCGAGACTACCTGCGCCCCGTGAACCGGCCGCCGGTCGGCGGCCGTCGGGACGCGTGGGTCCACCACGGATTCCGGGCCGGGATGGTCACCGTCATCGCCCTCGCCGTTCCCCTGATGTTCCCGCAGAGCACGCCGAGCGGGTTCGACGGCATCGACCCCGGCAGCGTCGCCCGGCAGACGATCAACGCCGACTTCGATTTCGACGTGCCCAAGGACCCGGACCGCCTCCTCGAGCAGCAGGACGATGCGGAGGCCGGCGTGACGCCGAGGCTGCGCTTCGAGCCCGCGCGCGCGGACAGCAGCGTCGAGCGCGTGAATGCCTTCATCGCACGGCTCGATTCCGTCATCCCCGCGGCGGAAGCGCGAGTCGACGAGGACGGACTCCCGGCCGCGGCCGGCGCCGCGCTCGTCCGGGACGAGGTCCGGCGGGTCGCGGGCGGGATCGGGATCGACCTCTCGGCCGGGGGGGTGATCGACTCGCTCCAGGTGGAATACCTCCTCGACGGGGCGTCGCGCGCCGGGCTGCGCGACGAACTCGAGACGGCCTTCGAGGGACTGCGCGAGGGCGTGATCCGAGGGAGCGAACTCGCGGACATCAGCGCCGCGAACGTCGTCGCGCGCGAGGGACCTTCCGGCGACGACCGCGTGCGCGCCGTCGCGGATCTCGTCCGCCTAGACGACTTCACCCTGGCGGCCCGGGAGGGGGTGGGAGACCGGCTGCCGCCGGGGGGCGCGGCGCTCTTCCAGCAACTCGTCCTCATGGCGCAGCCGACGCTGCGCATCGACCAGGACGCGACCCGGCAGGCGCGGGAGCAGGCCCGGGCCGCGATCCCCCAGGTCGAAGGCTTCGTGCTCGAGGGAGAGCGTCTCATCACCGAGAACACGGTGGTGACGGACGACGAATACCGCAGGCTCCTCGCCTATCAGGCCCAGATCCTGGAGCGGGGCGGGACGCGCACGACATCGGACTTCCTCCGCAACGTGGGCATGATCCTCCTCGTCATGAGCATGCTCGGGATTCTCGTCTTCGCGACGTTCAGCTTTCGCCGCGACATCTACGAGGATCTCCCCAGCTTCACCGTCCTGCTCGGGCTCGTCGTCATCGTGATGGCGGCGGCCGGCGCGGTGGCCGCCGTGGAGGGTTCGCCCGCGCTCGTGCCGGTCGCGCTGGCCGGCTTCCTCGCCGCGGCGCTGTTCGACAGCCTCCTGGGCCTCGTCGTCGTCTCGACGATCACGGGAATCCTCATGGGCCAGCCGTACTTCTCGGGACTCGCGGCCCCCATGGTGACCGTGGCGGGCGGGGTCACGGCGGCCTTCGCGTTCCACACGATCCGCACGCGTTCGCAGAGCTGGGTCCTCGTCGCGCTGATCACCGCGGCATACGTGGGGGCCGGCCTCCTGCTCGTCCTCACGGGCCACTACGCGCTGGGCGAGATGGGAACGACCGCGGCGCTCGGGCTTCTCAACGCCACCGTGTGCACGGGACTCGGCGTCGGCGTCGGCCTCCCGCTGCTCGAGGCCTTCACGGGACGGACGACGGAGGCGTCGCTGCTCGAGCTCTCCGACATGAACCGGCCGCTCCTGAGGCGGCTGGCGCGCGAGGCGCCCGGCACCTACGCCCACTCGATCAACGTGGCGAACCTCGTCGAGGCGGCGTGCGAGGCGATCGGGGCCGACTCCGTGCAGGGCCGCGTGGGGGTCTACTATCACGACATCGGGAAGCTCGAGCGTCCGCAGTATTTCATCGAGAACCAGCCGCGCGGGCTGAACCCGCACGACCGTCTCACGCCGTGGCAGAGCGCCGAGATCCTGCGCGACCACGTGCGCCACGGGCTGGTGATGGCGGAGGAAGCGCGTCTGCCCGAGGTCGTGAAGGACTTCATTCGCGAGCACCACGGGACGCAGCTCATCCGCTACTTCCTCGAGAAGGCCCGCGCCCGGGAAGGCGTCGCGGAAGTGGACCCGAGCGACTTCGCCTACCCCGGCCCGAAGCCGCAGAGCAAGGAAACGGGCGTGGCGATGCTGGCGGATGCCGTGGAGGCGGCGTCGCGCGTCCTCTCGAACCCGAGTCCCGAGCGCATCCGGGCTCTCATCGACCGCCTCGTGCAGGACCGCATCGACTACGGTGAACTCGACGACTGCCCGCTGACGTACCGCGACCTCCGCATCGTCAAACGGGAGTTCGCCCACGTCCTCACCGGGCTCTATCACCACCGCATCGACTATCCGCAACCGACGGCGCCCGGCGAGACGCCCGGCGGTCCCGGTGAGACGCCAGCCGGGGAGGGGCCGGAGACGAGCGGCGTGGAGGCGGCGGCGACCGCGGGGGAGGAGGGCGCGTCGGAGCCGATCGACCTCGAGCAGGCCGCGCAGGGCGACACCGGCCCCATCCCCGCCCTGGATTCGCTCCCGGATTCGGACCCGGAGCCGGCCGCCGAGCCGGAAGGAGTCGCCAGCGGGCGCACGGATTGACCGAATCCGTGTCGTTCGCGATCCGCATCGACTTCCCCTCCGGCGAGAAGGAAGCCTGGCGCGGTCCCTCCGAGGCGGAGTTGACGAAGGCCGCACGGGCCGCCCTCGCCGCGGGGCGCGCGGGACAGGCCGGGGAAGCCGGCGCGGGCGATGCCGCGGGCGAGAGCGCCGAGCTTTCCGTCACCTTTCTCCCAGCTGAATCCATGCGCGCCCTGAACCGGGACTACCACGGGGTCGATGACCTCACGGACGTGCTCGCGTTCGGGCTCGGCGAGGACCCGCTCGTTGGCGACATCTACATCTCCCCGGAAGCGGCCGAGGCCTCGGCCGGCGAGCTGGGGCTCGATCCGGGCGAGGAAATCCTGCGCCTCCTCATCCACGGCATCCTCCATCTGCTCGGACACGACCATCCGGAAGGCGAGGCGCGCTATGCCTCTCCGATGTTCGAACTCCAGGAACGGGTGCTGGCGCGGCTGCTGGCCGAGTTCCGTGGCCGCGCGTAGCATTCCCCGTCTTCCGCGGTCTTCCCGAAGGCCCTGATCCGCGAATTGTCCGCCTCCGCGCGGGCCGGCTCCCGAGCGAGCATGCACGAGAATCCGGAAGAGCAGCTCCGGCTCCTGATCGAGGAGATCCGCGTCCGCCTCGAGGCGGGCGACATGGACGCGCTTCTCGCGTTCGTGGAACCGCTGCATCCGAGCGACATGGCGGACGTGCTCGAGCACGTCGAGGAGGCCGAGCGCATGGCCCTCCTCGAACTCATTCCGGCCGCCCTCGCCTCGGACGCCCTCGCCGAGATGGAGGAGGAGGAGAAGCCGGGCGAGCTGCTCGCGAGCATGGAGCCGGAGCGGATCGCCGAAATCGTCGAGGAACTCGCGGACGACGACGCGGCCGACCTCATCGGCGAACTCGACCCGGCGGAGCAGGCCCGCGTCTTCGAGTCGGTGCCGGACGAGGAAGAGCAGGAGATACGGGAACTGCTCGAGTATCCGGAGGAGTCGGCGGGCGGGATCATGACCCGCGAGCTGTGCGCGGTGGACTCGGAGGCGACGGCGGCCGCGGCGATCGAGGAGCTGCGGGCGCAGGCGGAGGAGACCGAGGACCTCTACACGGTGTTCGTCGTCGGGCGGCGGGGGCGGCTGCGCGGTGTCGTCACGCTGCGGGATCTCGTGCTCGCGGCGCCGGAGACGCGGATCTCCGACCTGCTCGAGGAACCCCCGGCCGTGGTCTCGGTGGATCTCGACCAGGAGGAAGTGGGGAGGATCCTGTCCCGCTACAACCTCGCCGCGATCGGGGTCATCGACGACGAGGGGCGGCTGGTGGGGCAGATCACCTTCGACGACGTGATCGATGTCGTCGAGGCGGAGGTCACCGAGGACATCCTGCGCTTCGCCGCGGTGTCGGACGAGGAGCAGTTGCGCGGGACGACGCTCGGCGCGATCCGGAGCCGGCTGCCGTGGCTCGCGGTGAACACGCTCACGCTGTCGGTCGCCGCGGTCGCGGTGTGGCTGTACCGGGACACGATCGAACAGTTGGCGATTCTCGCGGCCGTGATGCCGGTGATCGCGGGACTGGGCGGAAACGCGGGCACGCAGGCGCTGGCGGTTACGATCCGCCGCATCGCGCTCGCCGACGAACTGCCTGAAGAGCGCTGGTCCGCCGTCGTCAAGGAACTCGTCGTGGGCCTCGTGAACGGGCTCGCGATCGGGCTGCTCGTGGCGCTCGTCTCGCTGCTGCTCCCGAACACCGAGGCCATCTTCGGACTCGTCGTGATGATCGCGATGTGGGGGAACCTCGCCGTCGCCTCCGCGCTGGGCGCGTTCTTCCCGATCCTGCTCGAGCGGTTCGGCGTGGATCCGGCGGTCGCTTCGTCGGTCTTCGTCACGACCTTCACGGACCTGTTCGGGTTCGTCCTGCTGCTGGGGCTCGCGACCCGGTTCCTCCTGTGAGGGCGGGGCGCGCGGGAGCCGCGGCGTGAGTCCCGCGTTCGATCCGGGGGGGCTCGCTGACCGCATCGCGGGCGGCGAGCCGCTGGCGCTGGCCCGGGGGATCTCGCACGTCGAGAACGAGAGCGACGGATTCGAGGCGCTTCTCGACCGGCTGGACGGGCGCACCGGACGCGCGCGGCGCATCGGCATCACGGGGCCGCCCGGCGCCGGCAAGTCGACGCTCACGGCGGCACTTACGCGGCATTACCTCGAGCAGTCTCTCAAGGTCGGGATCGTGGCGGTGGACCCGACGAGTCCGTTCACGGGCGGGGCCCTGCTCGGCGACCGCATCCGCATGGGAGAGCTCTCCACGGAGCCCGGCGTGTTCATCCGCTCGATGGCGAGCCGCGGGTCGCTCGGCGGTCTCGCGACCGCGACGCGGGAAGCCGCCGATCTCATGGACGCCGCCGGTTACGACCGCGTGATCCTGGAGACGCTCGGCGTGGGCCAGGCGGAACTCGACATCGCCATCTCCGCCGACACGACCGCCGTCGTCCTCGTCCCGGAGTCGGGAGATGGGGTGCAGGCGATGAAGGCCGGGCTCATGGAGGTGGCGGATCTCTTCGTCATCAACAAGTCGGACCGGCCCGGCGCCGACCGGCTGGAGAAGGAGATCGCGGTCATCATGTCGATCCGCTTCGCGAACCGCCCCGCGGGCGGCTCGGGGGGCGGCGCGGGCGGATCCGGCGACGGCGCGGGTGGCCCCGACGGCGCCGACGAAGCCTGGCGCATGCCGATCACGCAGACGGTTGCGCCGGAGGCCCGGGGGGTCGAGGAGTTCGCGGCGCACCTGGACCGGCACTTCGACTGGCTCCGGTCGACGGGAAAGCTCGAGGCGCACCGCCGGGCCGCCCGCCTCCGCCGCGCGCACGACGCGCTCCTCCGCCGCTCACAACGCGACGCGCAACGGATCTGGCGCCGGGCCGCCCCCGAGACGCTGGATTCCGGGGCTTCCCCCTACGCGATCGCGCGCCGGCTGTACGAAGAGTTCAGGGAGACGCTCAGGGGAACCTGACGACGAGCCCCGTCCCCGCGAAGAAGTCCGCGGCGGACTCGTTCAATCCCACGCCGGCGCGGACGTCCCACTGAAGGTCGTCGCTGAAGCTCCAGGTGAAGCCGCCGTTCGCGTAGTGCTCCGCGCGGGTCCCCTCCGGTTCCGCGTGGAAGAAGGCGAACCACTCGGCGTAGACCCCGGCCCGCGCGCCCACGGAGAACCCGGCCACGGCCGACTGCGCCCACTCCGCGTATTCCTCCTCTCCCCCCCGGGGCCCTCCGCCGCCGGCCTCGCTCAAAGCCCGATTCATTTGCGTGCTGCCCGACAGCGCGACGGTCTCCGAGAGGTCCCAGCCGTAGATGAAGTTCACGCCCGGCAGCGTGCGGTCGCTCGTGAACGCGTCGCCCCCCGTGGGGACCGTCACCTGGGGAAGGATCGCCAGCGCGGGCCGCAGCCCCTCCTGTTCGGCCAGCAACAGCTTTGTGCCCAGGTAAAGGTCTTCCATTCCGGTCTCGGTGAAGCTGCGCCCGTCCGCCCCCGCGCCCACCGACACGGGGCTCAGGCCCAGCCGAAGTTCGAGGCTCTCGCCGAGCACCCCGATTCGCAGGAGAGGCTCGCCCAGCGAGTGCGTCCACACCCCGCCGCGGCTGCCCTCGGGCCGGTCGTGCTCGTAGGTGTAGCCGAACTCGAGCTGGACCACGCCGCGCCCCACCGTCGCGGCCGCCTCCGTGAAGTCCGGCCGGTCCGCCACGAGCGGGCCCCGTTGCGCGTGCGCGCACCCGGCCGCCATCGCGAAGAGCGACCCCATCCCGAGGGCCGGAAGGATCCATCGTCTGCGCATCATCTTGCCTCTCTCAGGCGTTCGCGGCCTGGTGTGGTCTGCACGGGCACGTTCCCGCGGGAACGTCCGTTCCCTACTTTGGGAGCCGGTAGCGCGCGGCACGGAGGCCGCGGCGTGGGCCGGACGATACAGGACGGGGCATGAGCAAGCACGGCGCGCTGAGCGATCAACTCGAGCTTTGGGAGGCGGTCTTCCGTCAGGCGCCGCAGCGCGACGACACCAGCTTCCGGAGCATCTCCGGGCGCGAGATCAAGCCGCTCTACACCCCCCTCGACGCCGGCGACACCGGCCCGGGGGGATACCTGGACCGGCTCGGCACGCCGGGCGAGTTCCCGTTCACGCGCGGCCCGTATCATTCGATGTACCGCACGAAGCTGTGGACGATGCGGCTCTTCTCCGGCTTCGCCACCGCGCACGAGACGAACGAGCGCTACAAGTACCTCCTCCGACGCGGACAGACGGGGCTTTCCGTCGCGTTCGACTTCCCCACCCTCATGGGGTACGACTCCGACGACCGCCGCTCCGAGGGAGAAGTGGGGAAGTGCGGCGTCGCGATCTCGAGCCTCGCCGACATGGAGACGCTCTTCGACGGGATCCCGCTCGACAAGGTCTCCGTGTCGATGACGATCAACGGGCCCGCGCTCATGCTGTACGCCTTCCTCCTGGTGACGGCGGAGAACCAGGGGGTGCCGCTCGACCGGGTCCGGGGGACGATCCAGAACGACATCCTCAAGGAATACCAGGCCCAGCACGCGTGGATCTTCCCGCCCGAGCCCGCGCTCAAGATCATCGCCGACATCTTCGAGTGGTCGGCGGATGCGGCGCCGCGCTTCAACACCATCTCCATCTCCGGCTACCACATCCGCGAGGCGGGGGCGACCGCGGCGCAGGAACTCGCCTACACGCTCAAGAACGGCTTCACCTACGTTGAGCGCGGCATCGAACGCGGGCTCGACGTCGACAGCTTCGCCCCGCGGCTCTCCTTCTTCTGGGACGTGCACAACGACTTCTTCGAGGAGATCGCGAAGTTCCGGGCGGGCCGCCGCATCTGGGCCCGGCACATGCGCGACGTGTACGGGGCCCGGGATCCCCGGAGCCTGAGGCTGCGGACGCACGCCCAGACGGCCGGCGTCTCCCTCACGGCGCAGCAGCCGCACAACAACATTGTGCGGGTCGCGTACCAGGCGATGGCGGCGGCGCTCGGCGGCACGCAGTCGCTGCACACGAACGCGATGGACGAGACGCTCGCGCTCCCCACGGAGGAAGCGGCGAAGATCGCTCTCCGCACGCAGCAGATCCTCGCCTACGAGACCGGCGTCCCGAACACGATCGATCCCCTCGCGGGCTCCTACTTCGTCGAGTCGCTGACGGACGAACTCGAGGCCGAGGCGGAGGAGATCTTCCGCGAGATCGACGACATCGGCGGGGTCGTGTACGGGATCGAGTCCGGCTACTTCCAGGCGCAGATCGCGGCGTCCGCCCGCCGGTTCCAGGACGAGGTGGAGAAGGGGACGCAGACGATCGTGGGCGTGAACCGGTTCGAGGATGCGGAGGAGCCTCCGATCGAGATTCTGAGGATCGGGGAGGAGGCGGCCGCGAAGCAGGAGGCGCGTCTGGCCGATCTCCGCGCGCGCCGCGATTCCGGCGCGGTCGAGCGCGCGCTCGAGACGCTGGGGCGGGCCGCCCGCGAGGACGAGAACCTGCTGCCGCCGCTGCTCGACGCCGTGCGGGCCTACGCGACGCTGGGCGAGATCCGGATCGTGCTGGAGAAGGTGTACGGCCGCTTCAAGGAGCCCGTGGCCTTCTAGCGCCGCCGCTCGCCGCCGCGCCCCCCGTCCTCCGATGCCGAAGCGACGAGACCCCGCCGCCGGGACTTCCGACGACACCTTCTTCGGGATCTCCGCATTGCATCACGGCCCGCCGCAGGTGCCCGGGAGGGGCGACCTCGACTTCTCCCGCGCGGTGCTCGACCAGCTCTACAGCTACCGGCCGAAGCGCGAAGGCATCGCCTATCCGCTGTGGCTCCTGACGGGAATCTTCGGCGGCCACCGCTTCTACCTCGACCGTCCCGGAACCGGCTTCCTCATGCTCCTCACCCTCGGCGGTGGGGGGCTGTGGTGGCTCGTGGACGTCCTTCTGATCCCGCGAATGGTGCGGAAGTTCAACGAAGATCAGGCGCGGCGGCAGTTCCTGGGACTGGCGCCCCGTCAGCTCGCCTTCATGCCCGCCAAGGGGGAGACGCTCCCTCCGGAGCCGCACTGGGCCGCCAAGCGGCGGACGCGCGTCCGCCGGGTGGCCGACTCCGTCGTGATGATGCTGGCGGGCGGGTCCATGGGCGCCTTCGCGCGCGGGTTCGGCGTCTACGAGCCGATCATCGCCGTGCTCGCGCTCATCGCGATCACCCTGTTGGGAACCCGCTGGACCGCCCTCTCCAACCTGCCCATCCTGCGGGGGTTCGACCGCTGGGCGCACCGGCTGCGGCTGTTCTACTACACGAACGATCCCGGCGGGGCGCTGTCGCTCGCCTTCCGCCAGGTATTGGCGATGTTCGCCATCCTCCGCAAGCGGCGGCGGGCCGAGGCCAAGCTCTACCTGCAGTTCGGCGTCTGGTTCACGATCATCTTCACGGTCTTCGATCTCATCGAGGCGGGCATTGGCGGCCCTGGAGGTTTCGACCCCGGTTCCCTGATGATGGACTACTTCCAGACATTCTTCGCCACCTACGCCTTCGCCGCCCCGATCGGAGCGGTCCTCAACAAGCACGTCCTCCTCCAGCGCAGCGACCGCGTGATCTGGGTGCTGAGCGGCGTCGCCGTGCTGTTCATCCTGACGGGCGCTCTCTGAAACGAGGGGCCATCGCGCCGGCGCCGGGCGGAGTGACTTGCCGCGGTCTCCGCTCGTCATCCCGCTGACTGACGGGTACAGGGACGATCACTTCGCTACGAAAGGGGCTCCAATGCTACGCAGAGTCGTCACGTCACTCGCTCCCCTCCTGATCGCCGTCCCGCTGATGGGGCAAACGACGATCGGATTTCGTGGCGGGCTGAGCCAGGCCACCATCTCCACGGATGTGGAGGATACCTCGGATCAGGACGGGCGGCGGGGTGTGGTCGCGGGCCTCGACTTCGCGTTTCCGGTCGGAAACGGGGTCGAGCTTCGGATCGGCGGAACGTATGCGCAAAAGGGTACGGTCCAGTCCGCGGACCTCCCGTCGGAAGGCATCGCGGGCTCGGCCCGCATCGAGGCGAACTGGGTACAGGCATCGGCGCTCCTGCGAATCGGAACGCCGCGAGACCGCGGAGCGTCCGTCGGTCTGTTGCTGGGCCCGTGGGCGGCTTCCCTCCTTTTCTGCGACGCGAGCCTGGATGTCGATCTTGGCGAACTGGGATCGCTGAGTGAATCCGGGTCGTGCGACGCTGCGACGAAACCAACCGACTTCGGCATCGCGGCGGGCGCCGGAGTGGAACTGGCGATCTCCGACGCTCTGCGGCTGGGTGTCGATCTGATCTACTCGCTGGGACTCGTGAACATCGATGACACGTCAATGCAGACCATCAGGACGCGGCACCTGGCGCTTCAGGCCGGGTTCGTGTTCCCGATCGGAGGCTGAAGGGGTCTTCCCCGGTAACCCGGCGGAGCGTCCCCCGCGCGCTCAGGGCACGAGCACGCGGGGAGGCTCCAACAGGTCCTCGAGGTGGAAGATCTCGCCGTCCTTGATGACGATGCGGGCGCGGCGCAGGTCCTCGATGTCCTCCAGCGGGTTGCCCTCGACGATGAGGATGTCCGCGAGGGCTCCGGCGGACAGCGTTCCGATCTCTCCTTCCATCGCGAGCGCCTCGGCGGCGACCGATGTGGCCGTGCGCAGGGCTTCGACCTCGGTGAGGCCACCCCAGACGTAGTTCTCGACCTCCGCGATGAGGGCGGCGCCGTAGGGGATGATGGGGGAGTCCGTGCCCGCCACTACCTTGCCTCCGCCGCGCACGACGCGCGTGACGGTACGGCCGGCGTCGGCGAGCAGTTCGTCGATGCCGCCGGCCCGGCCCCTCGTGAGGGCGCGTGCGGTCATGGCCTCGGCCATCCCCTCGGGGAACACGGCCTCGAAGCGGGCGTCGGTCATCCACGACGGGTCTTCGCCGACGGACTTCCACCAGCCCCCCATGAGCGCCATGGTCGGCGTGATCGTCATGCCGGAGGCGGTAAGGAGCTGGATCGCATCGTCGTACGTCCGGTACATCGCCGTCACCTTCGGCGAATAGCCGCGGCGGCTCGTGCCCGAGATGTGTTCGACGTGGTCCTGGCCGTGCGCGACGGCGGGATAGATCTCGTGACTCGCCACCGGAATCCCGATCCCGTGCGCGAACTCGATGATGCGGCGCTGGATGAGGTCCGGCATGCGGACGTAGGTCTTGATGAGGGAATAGCCCACGTGCTCGGCACGGTCCAGCTCCAGCTCGAGGTTCCCGTTGGGGCCGAGGGAGCCGGCGCCCGAGTAGTAGATCCGGTTGCCGTCCATCGTGCGGCCGGTGGCGAACTCCCGCGGTCCGATGCGGCGGCCCGAGTCGATGGACTCCCGGCGCTCGGCGACCTCGTACGGGTCGGAGGTGGGATCGCGGATCGTCGTCACCCCGTAGGCGAGAAAGGCGCGGCCCAGCGCCTCGCCCATCCCGTAGCCCATGTGCGAGTGCATGTCGACGAGGCCGGGAAGGACGGTGTGGTCGCCCGCGTCCACGACCTCGCCCCCCGCGTCGAGGACCGCGGCGAGGTTCGCGTCGCTGCGCGGGACGACGGAGACGATCCGGTTGCCTTCGATGATGAGGTCCATGTCGCGGGAGATGTCGTCTGAGACGCCGTCCCACACGCGCGCCGCGCGTACGAGCACGGCACCCTCGCGCAGGGGGCGTTGCCACTCCAGCCGCAGCGGAATCTCCTCCGAGCGGCCGTCGTCGAGGTGGTAGCGGCGAAGGCCGCGCGTCGACTGATAGACGATGGACCGTGAGTCGCCCGTCCACGAGATCGCGTCCGCGTGGTGGTTGGAGAGACGTACCGGCGGCCCGCTGGGCGCGCCCTCCGCGTCGACCTCGACCATCCACAGCACGCCCTCGCTGGCGTACGCCATGCGCCGCCCGTCCGGCGACCACACCGGCCCGTCGAGCGCCCGCACACCCATGTTCTCGTGATCGGCCGCCGTGACCCGGCGCGTCTCGCCCCCGTCCAGCGGCTGCAGGAGGATCTCGTTCCGCCCCTCCCGGAAGCGCGACGAGTACTGGGAGAGGACGGACATCGCGATCGTCCGCCCGTCCGGGGAGAACGACGGCCGGCTGGGGGCGAAGAGATCGTTGCGGATCGTGGTGAGTTCGCCCGTCGCGAGGTCCACGGCCTGCACGGCGGCCTGCAGTCCCATGACCGAGGTGAAGACGACCCGGTCCCCGGCGGGGGAGAACACGGGGCCCACCTCGCCGCCCGGCTCGGTGGTGGCGCGCGTCTCGGTGCCGGTGGCCATGTCGCGCACCCAGATGTCGAGCGAGCCCGCCCGGTCCGAGGCGTAGGCAAGCCGCGAGCCGTCGCGCGACCACGCCGGCATCAGGTCGACGAAGGGGTCGTCCGTGAGCCGCCGCGGCGTCGCGCCGCCCGCGGCTTCCGCCCCGTCCGCCGCGATGTCGAGTAGCCACAGGTCGCCGAGGGCGGTGAAGGCGATGCGGCGACCGTCGGGGGAGACCGCCGGGGCGACGATCCCCTGCACGGGCTCCGGTCCTCCCGCCTCGAACGAACGCCGCGCGCGCTCGTAGTCGCGCCGCGTAAACGCGAACGTGGCCTCGAAGGGGATGTCCGCCCCCGGCGCGCCGTCCGCCGACACGCGCCGGATGCGGCCGTCGCCGGTGTAGGCGATCTCTCCCATCCACATGGGACGGAAGGGGAAGACGTCCGCCCCGTCTTCGGTGAGGCGCGTCGGCGTGGCAGCGTCCCCGCCTCCCGCCACGCCGGCGTCGGCCACCCAGAGGCCGGTCTGGCCCTGGACGACGGCCGAGTACGCGATCCGGCTTCCGTCCGGGCTCCACGCCGGCGAAATCGCGCCCGCGCTCCGCGCCACGACCCGGGTCGAGCCGCCGCTCTCGCGGACGATGATCGCCCCGAGGCCGCGGTCCGAGGCGTAGGCCAGGGATTCGCCATCCGGCGACCACTGCGGCGTGAACTCGTGCGTGGGCGCGTCCGTCACCCGCTGGATTCGGCCATCGCCGGGCCCGCCCGAGATGTCGAGCGTCCAGATGTCGTAGTTGCCGGAACGGTCCGACGCGAAGACGATCGCGCCGCCATCGGGGGAGTAGGCCGGCTCCCGCTCGTCGTAGGGACCGAAGGTGTGTTGCACCGGACCGGTCCCGTCGGGCGCGATCGACCAGATGTGCCAGCGCCCGTCCCGAAACGACTGGAAGACGATCCGGCTCCCGTCCGGCGCCCACTGCGGCTGCCGCGCGTCGTAGTACATGTCCGTGATCGCGCGCGCCTCGCCGCCCCCGGCGTCCATCACCCACAGCGTCCCCTGGAGGTCGAGCACCATCCGGCTCCCGTCCGGGGAGACCGCCGCCGCCATGTTCGTCCCCTCCGACACCGTGACCCGCACGTCCCGATCCTGGGCATGCGCCACCGTGGGCAGGAGAAACAGCGCCGCGGGCGCGAGAAACCGCGCCGTCAGGGGGATCAACGCGCGGGACGCTCTTCGGCGCCGGGGGACCGATACCTGGGACATGGTGTCGACTCCGTTCTGTGGGCGATGAACTGGAAGATGATACGGTCCCCGCGTCACCCCCCGGCAAGACCCCGTCAGGTGCGGCGGTACTCTTGACGGGCCGGCGGGGGCGGGCAGATTCGCGGGGATCAGGTCCAGTCCCTCGCGCCCAATGGAGGAAGCGATGCAAGCGGCGACACGTATTCCCACGACATTTGTCGGCTTGGTGCTGCTCTTGCTCATCGGGGCGCAGCAGGGCTGTGGGCCGGAAGGCGAGGATCACGCGGAGGCGGAGGGGCAGATGGAGGCGGAGCACGAGGAGGGGATGGGCGAGGGCGAAGTCCACTGGGGGTACGAGGGCGATCTGGCAGCCGACCGGTGGGGCGGGCTCGACCCGTCCTTCGCGGTCTGCGACACCGGCGTCGAGCAGTCTCCGGTGGATCTGACGGGCGCAACTCCGGGTGATGCGGCCGACGGCGGCGGCCTCGACATCCAGTGGCAGGCCACGGAGGCGGAGGTCGTGGACAACGGCCACACCATCCAGGTCAACGTGGCGGAGGGGAGTTCGATCGTCCTCGAAGGCCGGGAGTTCTCGCTCCTGCAGTTCCATTTCCACCTGCCGAGCGAACACACCGCCGACGGGGCGGCCTCCGCGATGGAGGTGCACTTCGTGCACGCGGCGGAGGAGGGAGACCTCGCCGTGATCGGGGTCTTCATGGCGGATGGCGGCGCCGACGCGACGATCCAGGGTCTCTGGGATGCGATCCCCGGCCCCGACGAGGCGCCCGCCGCCATCGGCGCGTTCGATCCCGGCAGTCTGCTTCCCGAGGGGCGCGGCTACTTCCGCTACCAGGGCTCGCTGACCACGCCGCCCTGCTCGGAGGTCGTGAGCTGGGTCGTGATGACGGAGTCGATCTCCGTTTCACGGGCGCAGGTCGACGCCTTCGCCGCGCTCTATCCGATGAACGCGCGCCCCGTGCAGCCGCTGAACGAGCGGGAAATCCGGCTCTACTAGCTAACGGCCTCTACTAGCTAGCGGCCGAGCGCCGTCCCGCCGCGGCGGGGGTCGGACCAGGCCGCCCAGGATCCGTCCGGCAGCGCCATGATGAGCTGCAGGTCGCCCGACATCCCGCCCGTGAAGTAGGCGTCGGGCGGGCCCGGGTCGCGCTCGAGGACCGTGTGTCCCAGCGCCTCCAGCGCGCTCGCCGTGGCCGCCCCCACTCCCCCGTATTCGTGGAACACGAGGTCGGGAAGGTGCTGGTGGTGCACCCTCGGGGCGTGGACCGCCTGCACGACGTTCATCCCGTGGTCGACGACGTTGAAGATGGACTGCAGCACCGTCGTGATGATCGTGGCGCCGCCGGGGGTTCCGGTGACGAGGAAGAGGTCGCCGGCCGCGTCCTCGACGATCGTGGGGCTCATCGCCGACAGCATGCGCTTTTCGGGGCCGATCGCGTTGCGCTCGCCCTGCACGAGGCCGAACTGGTTCGGGGTGCCCGGCTTGGACGCGAAGTCGTCCATCGTGTTGTTGAGGAAGAAACCCGCCCCGTCCACGACGACCTTGCCGCCGTACCACGAGTTGATGCTGGTCGTGACCGCGACCGCGTTCCCTTCGGCGTCGACGACGCCGTAGTGGGTCGTGTGGCTCTCGTCGAGGAAGGCGTCGATCCCGGGGTTGACCTCGGCGGAGGGGGTCGCGCGCTCCGTGGAGATCGTCGCCGCGCGGCTGTCCGCGTACGCCTCCGAGAGGAACTCGTCGGCGGGAAGCTCGATGAAGTCCGGGTCCGCGAGATACTCGTTGCGGTCGGCGTAGGCGCGCCGGAAGGACTCGGCCATGACGTGGATCGTCTCGGGGCTGTTCCACCCCATGGCGCCCAGGTCCCAGCGCTCGACCATGTTGGCGATCGCGGCCATGGTGAGGCCGCCCGAGGACGGCGGCGGCATCGAATGCACCGTGTAGCCGCGGTAGTCGAAGGCGACGGGGTCGCGCCACACCGTTTCGTAGCGGTCGAGGTCCTCCAGCGTGATGATGCCGCCGCCGCGCTCCATCTCCGCCACGATCAGGGCGGCCGTCTCCCCGCGGTAGAAGTCGTCGGGCCCCTGGTCGCGGAGGCGGGTGAGGACGGCGGCGAGATCGGGCTGCGCGAAGGTGTCGCCGATGCCGGGGACGGCGTCGCCGGGGAGGAAGATGCGCGCGCTGTGCTCGAAGGCGCGGATCCCCTCCTGCGCCGCGTCGAGCGTGGACACCAGCCGCGTCGTGACCTCGAACCCGTTGGCGAGGTCGATCGACGGCTGCACGACGTCGGTCCACTCGAGCGCGCCGAAGCGCCGGTGCGCCTCCCACAGTCCGGAGACGGTGCCGGGCACGCCGGCCGCGAGGTGGCCTCGGACGGAAAGGTCGGTCACGTTCCCGGCCTCGTCGAGGTACATGTCCCGGGTGGCCGCCATGGGCGCCTTCTCCCGGTGGTCCTGCGCGAAGACGGTGCCGTCGGCGAGGCGGATCATCATGAACCCGCCGCCGCCCAGGTTGCCGGCCTCCGGGTTCACGACGGCGAGCGCCAGTCCCGTGGCCACCGCGGCGTCGACCGCGTTGCCGCCGGCCGCGAGGATCTCGATGCCGACGCGCGACGCGTACTCGTCGGTCGAGGCGACCATGCCCTCGGTGGCCGTCACGGGCGCGTCTTCGGCGGCGAAGGGCCACCCGTCGGGGAAGGCGCCCCCCGCCTCGATGAAGACGCTCGCCGCACCGCCTGCAACGCCGGTCTCGGCGCCGGCTCCCGTATCGCCCGGCTGGCAGCCGCCGACGAACAGCAGGAGCGCAAGCGCCGCGCCCAGCGAAAGCGGGGCCCTTCGGTGGCGGAGCGGCCACCGTGGCCGCGAGGTATCGATTCGGTCTGCGTCGCGCATCTGAAATGACTCCCGGGATTGGATATCGGAGTTGGACATCGGGCGCCGGCCTTCCGCTCCGGCATCCGGCCGCCATTGTGCCCCTCGGCCCGACCGGGCGGCAAGCGGCCCGCCGCGCTCCACCGTAGACTGCCGACCATGATCCGCCCAGTTCATGTGAGCCGAATCGCGCCGGACGCGGAGATCGGCGGCCGCATCCAGGTGATGGGCAACAGCGGGTCGGGGAAGAGCACGCTTGCGGCGCGGCTGGCGGAGGCGCTGGGTGCGCCGTTCGTGGAACTGGACGCGCTCAACTGGCTGCCGGGCTGGGTCGGGCTGAACCAGACGGATCCGGACCGGTTCGAGCGCCGGATTCGAGAGGCGACCCGCGGGGAGCGCTGGGTCGTCGCGGGTTCGTATGAGAGGTTCTCCCGGCGGATCCTGTGGCCGCGCCTCGATACCGTCGTCTGGCTCGACCTGCCGCTGCGGCTGCTCGTATGGCGCTTCCTCCGCCGCTCGTGGCAGCGCTCGCGGTCCGGGGAACTGGTGTGGGGGACGAACCGGGAGTGGTTCTGGCGCCACCTCCTGATCTGGCGGCACGACTCGCTCCTCGCCTGGATCATCACGCAGCACAGGCGCAAGCGACGAAACATGGCCGCATGCGTCGCCGACCCGCGCTGGGCGCACATCCGGTTCGTGCGCCTCACATCCCCCGGCGACGTCGAAGCCTTCGCCGCGTCCGTGACCGCAGCACCCTCCGATCTGCCATAGATTCACGATCATGAGTCAGACGGAACTCACGATCGACCGTTCCACCTGCCCCGCGCGGCTGCGGTACGGGGGCCGGTTCAACGCGGCGTCCTGGTATGTGGACCGGCACGTGGCCGAGGGGCGGGGGGGCAAGGTCGCCATCGAGCAGGCTGCGGCGACGGTTACGTACGCGGAACTGGCCGAGCGCGTGGGGCAGGCCGGGAACGCGCTCCTCGGGCTCAGGCTCGCGCCGGGCGACCGACTGCTGATGGTCGTGAAGGACTGCCCGGAGTTCTTCCATTTCTTCTGGGGGGCGATCAAGGCGGGAATCGTGCCCGTGCCCGTGAGCTACCTCATGCGGGCGCGGGATCTCGCGTTCATCATCGCCGACTCGGAGTGCCGGGCGGTCGTCTACTCGCCGGAGTTCGCGGCCGAGGTCGTGCCGGGGCTGGCGGCGGCGCGTACCGGGGCCCGCGGGCTCGTGCTCGAGGCGGCGGGCGGAGTGCTCGACGATCTGGACGCGGCCGCTCCGGAGCTGGAGGCGGCGACCGCCGGGCCGGAGGACATCGCGTTCTGGCTCTACTCCTCGGGCACCACGGGCCGTCCCAAGGGGGTGCCGCACCGCCACCGCGACATGCCCGCCACGTGTGAGCACTACGCCGTCGGGATCCTGGGGCTCGGCGAGGACGACCGCTGCTATTCCGCGGCCAAGCTCTTCTTCGCGTACGGGCTGGGGAACGCGATGACGTTCCCGCTGTGGGTCGGAGGGACCGCGATCCTCGACGCGCGGCGGCCGACGCCCGCGACGACGTTCGAGACGATCGAGACGCTGCGGCCGACGGCGTACTTCGGGGTGCCGACGCTGTACGCAGCCCAGTTGCAGGCGCTGGACCAGGCCGGCGCGGCGGGCGGTGGTCCGGCTCGCGACGGCCGGACGGGGCGGGGCGGTCCCGATCTGAGTTCGCTCAGGCTCTGCGTTTCGGCCGGCGAGGCGCTGCCGCCGGACCTCTTCCGCCGCTGGAAGGCGGCGACGGGGCTCGAGATCCTGGACGGGATCGGGTCCACCGAGGCGCTCCACATCTTCATCTCCAACGCCCCGGGCGACGTGAAGCCGGGGAGCACGGGCCGCGCCGTCCCCGGCTACGAGGCGCGGATCGCGGGCGATGACGGCGCCGAGGCGGGGCCCGGCGAGGCGGGACAGCTGGAGATCCGCGGCGACTCGACGACCCCCGGCTACTGGAACCGTCCGGAACTCGAGGGACGGACGATCGTCGACGGCTGGCTCCGCACCGGCGACCAGTACGTGCGCGACGCACAGGGCTGGTTCCACTACCAGGGCCGCGCCGATGACATGATCAAGGTGGGCGGCATCTGGTGCTCTCCCTTCGACATCGAGGCCCGCCTCATGGAACATCCCTCGGTGCTGGAGGCGGCGGTCGTGGGCCGCGAGGACGACCACGGCCTGGTCAAGCCGGAGGCGCACGTCGCGCTGGCGGAGCCGCTCAGAGAGACGGCGGGCGCGCCATCCGCCGCCGACGCGCTGCGGGCGGAACTCGTCGCGCATTGCCAGGAAGGTCTCCCGCGCTACATGTACCCGCGCTGGATCCGGTTCGTCGCGGAGCTACCGAAGACGGCCACCGGAAAGATCCAGCGGTTCCGCCTGCGCTCGTGACGCCTTCGGCGGTGACTCCGCTCCCGGGTCGGTCGTCAAACAGGGGAGGCCGCGCCCGACCGGACCGCATCCGTGTAGAAGGAGTCTTCGTGTCCGCCCTGATGAAATCCCTCGCTGCGATCCTGCTCACCTCGCTGGCGGCCGCGCCGCTCGCCGGCCAGATGACCATCGGCCTCCGGGGCGGCATCGGCACCGCAACCCTGTCCCGGGACGTGCCGCGACTGGAACGGGGGGAAGAGGGATCCCGATTCGGAGTCGTATCGGGAATCGACGTGGGGATCCCCCTCAGCGGCGTCGTGGATCTGCGCGTCGGCGTGGGGCTGGCCCAGAAGGGCGGCGGTGCGGACCCGCCGCCGTGGCTCGCCGCGGGCCGGGCGTTCATCGATGCGACCGCCGAGTTGGACTACCTTCAGTTGTCCGCGCTCTTCCGCGCGAGTGCCGACGCCGAGCGGGGGCTTCTGACTGTCGGCGTCCTCGCCGGTCCCTACGTGGCCGTGAACCATTCGTGCGATATCTCGGTGAGGACGCTCTTTTCTCCACCCGGATCGGGGGAGTATCGGTTCTACACCGAATTCCTGCCTTCGAGAGCGGAAGCGTCATGCGTCGACTACGCGGGCACCGACTTCGCGTCCACCGACTTCGGACTGGCCTTCGGGACGGGCGTCGAGGTCAGGCTGTACGATTCGATTGCCCTGGCGTTCGATCTGATCTACGGCATCGGCCTCTCCCGTATCGATGACGACGGAACCCGGAACCGTCACCTCGCCCTGCAGAGCGGGTTCGTACTCGTTGTCGGGTAAACGTCGTTTCGCGGGGCCGGCCGTCCTCATCATCGCACTGCTCTCGAGCGGGTGTTCCATGCTCTTCATGACGAGACCGCCCAAGGCCGCTGGACCGGTGGCGCAGGGTCACTGCACCCGCAGCCTGGCAGCGCCCGTCATCGATGGCGTCATCTCGCTGGGCCA
>NZ_CANPVT010000035.1 GCF_947581735.1 Candidatus Palauibacter soopunensis | reverse complement strand
TCAGCGCGCCGACCGCTCCGGCAGCCGCGAACGTCGAGAGGTAGCGACGGTTGACTTGGTCGCGGAGCCCGCTCTCGCCCACTTGGTTCAGGCCGGTGAACTCAAGGTCGATCCAGCTTCCATCGGGCAGCAGCAACCGGTGGAACGCGACGGCGAGACGGCTTTGGTCTTGGGTTTCGACGGCTTGGGCCGTGCCGACGACGCGCGCCCCGCGCGGGATTAGCACCCGCCGCCGGTCGGCCGAATACAGCGGCACCGACACCATGGCGAGCACCGGGCCGGGGAACTCCCCCGACAACTGGGTGACCAGCACCGCCTCCAGGAACGTGCCCTCGTGGATGCGCTCCCAACCCGGCGGGTCGAGCGGCCGGACCAAACGGCCGGGCTCGGAGGTGCGGGACGCGGCGGGAACATCCGCCCCCGGTGCCGGGCCTCCGACGCCGGGTGCGAACTCTCCGGCGGCCAGCCCCGCCGCCATCTCGGCCTCAAGGGCGGCGAGGGACTGCCCGAGGGAGGCGAGCGCCCCGTCGAGTGCCGCGTCGGGAGACTCGGGCACCGAGGTGGACGCCGCCGCGTCCGGGGGTCCGTTCGGATCCCGGTGCGACTGCGCAACGGCCGGCGAGCGGAGAGACCGCGACCGGCGCTCGATCTCCTCCAAGCGGAGCGCCTCGCGCAGTTCGAACTCGGCCCGGCCCATGGCGGTGATCCGACCGCGTCCACCGGCATCCGCCCCTGCGGAACCTGTTCCCGCGGATCCCGCGCCCGAGGCGGGTCCGCCCTCCCGGTCCGCCGGATCGTCGCGCGACTCGGCGGCGGCCCGTTGTGTCTCGCGCGCCGTCTCGTCGCGGATGCCCTCGTCGAGCGACCGGCCCTCGCGGTCGTTCAACGCCCGCGGCTGCGCCGGCGCTCCGGCGGCGGCCTCATCTTCGCCGGGACCCGCGAGCGACGACGAGAACAGCAGTCCGGCGACGAGCACGGCGATCAGGACGACCCCCGCCTTCGTGACCATGCCGCCCGGAAGCGCGCCCTTCGGCTCCTTCACCACCTGCTTCCAGCGGATCATTTCGAGCTCTCCCGGGGCTCGAACCGCCACCGCGCCTGCTTGTCGCCGATCTGGAGCCAGCCGTCGCCCAGCACGCGGCGGGCGACGTAGAGGCCGTCCTCGGTGAGATCGAACGCGACCAGGCTCGGTTCGCCGTCCCGGAATTCGTAGAGCGCCGGCGACTCCTGCGCGTGAGAGCGGAGATAGGTGAACTCCCCGTCGTGCCACATCGCCTCGACCCGGAACGGACGCTCGGACGCGTCACGGTCCAGCCGGTACTCGAACCGGAGCCGTTCGGGGTAGGCGGCGCGGAACGCCTCGATCTCCGCTTCGGCCCAGCCGCGCGCCTCGGCGATCCCCTCCTCGGCCTCCTCGCGGGCCACCCCCACGGCCTCGACAGCTTCGGCGGCCATCTCGCGATAGACGGAGACTTCGCTCCGGGCGACGAACCCGGGAGCGCCGAACGCGGCCTCCGCCTCCGCACCCGTCTCGACGCGGACGACCAGGTGGGGCGGCTTCTCGCCGCTCTCCGATACGAGGAACGAGTAGATGCGTCCGGACTCGCAGACGAGCGCCACATTGGTCGCCGCGTCCTCGGCAAGCGGTTTCAGGTATGCCACGTTCGCCGCGCCGGTCAGGTGCCAGTACTCGGAGTCGCCGGCCACGAAGTCGAGGATCCGCTCCCCGGCCGGAAGCACGATGACCGTGGTATGCCGCACGCGTGCGCGGAGCCGGGGGATCCGCTCTTCGCCTTCCTCCGGCACGGGCACGCGCAGGTAGGCGGCATCGGCGCTCTCTTGCTGCGCGGCGGCCTCGCAGGGAACCACAGCCAGAAGCAGTGTCAGCAGCACGACGACGATCCCCAGCAGGATCGCCGCGGTCGGAGTTGCTTTCATGTTGTTCACGTCCTCTCGGTTGGTGGGGTGGGGTGGGTTCGGCCCGCGAGCATTGCCAGTCCCCGGGCCAGTCCGTGTCTCGCCACGGCCTCGGTGCGCCTCTCGGCGTCCAGCGGCGAGGAGGTGTAGAGCCAGTAGCTCTCCGGATCGACTTCGAGGCGGAGCACCGCCGCCTCGTCCGGGCGGCGGAGATACAGTTCGCGCTTCGGCGTCAGCGCACGGATCCGGGCCACCTCCGACTCGTTCAGCCGGAACAGCGCTCCGGCCTCATCGGGCAGTTCGGCGTTGGCGAGGAACAGCTTGGTGGGGATCGATTCGAGGAGCGCCGAAGCGCCCGGCGTCCCCGTCACGTCCACGGCGGACTGCGTCGCGAGCACGAGCGCGGCGTTCTTCTTCCGCCACGTCTTGGCCGCCTCGGCCAGGTAGTTCAGCACGGCGGGGTCCTGCATGTACCGCCACGCCTCGTCCACGACCATCAGCTTGAGCCGCGCCGTCTCGGCCGGGTCCTCGATCTCCAGGCGCATGCGCTCCAGCAGATAGGAGAGCGCCGCCTCGCACAGGTCCGCGTGTTCCGCCGCGCCCGCCAGGTCGATCACCTGCCAGTCCCGGAACTCGATGTCCGCCGCGCCCGCCGGCGCGTTGTCGAAGAACGCGCCCCATGCGCCGCCCTCCGTCCAGCGGCTCAGCGCGGGCCACATCGCCGACGGGAGCGAACCGGCCAGCACGGTGAGCGTCCGCCGCTCGGCCCCGAGCGCGTACAGGTCCTCGACCCGCGCGCGGATCTCGCTCGTGTCCGCTCCGCGCGCCTCGAAGCCGCCCAGCCTCAGCAGCCGGCGCACCCAGCCCGTGAGGAACTGGAACGTCCTCCTGGTCGGCGGAAGCGCGAACGGCTGGAGCCGGAGCGTCGGCTCCGACTCGCCCGGCGCGAGCTCCAGATACCGGCCCCCGAGGAACCGGGTCAGCCAGCGGTAGGAGCCGCCCAGGTCCAGGATCAGGATGCGCGGATCGTACTTGAGCGCCTCGACGAGCAGGAAGTTGAGCGTGAAGCTCTTGCCCGAGCCCGTCGCCCCCAGGATCAGCGTGTGGCCCACGTCGCCCGCGAACAGGTCGTAGCGGTACGCCGTGCGCCACGGCGTCTCGAACACCGCCAGCGGCTCGCGGTCGAGATGCCGGCTCTTCCGGTTCCCCTGGGGCGGGCCGAACACGGGCGCGAGGCACGCCGCGAGACCGGCCGACACGAACACGCGCCGCACCTGCCGCTTGCGCGGCTGGGCCGGGAGCCGGGCGAACCACGCGGGAAGCTGGCCGTAGCCCTCCCGGATCGCCTTCGCGTCGTGCGCGGCGAACAGGCGGCGCACGTCTCCGTCCAGCCGTTCAATCCGTTCGAGTTCGCCGTGCAGCGCCACGGTGAGCGACGCCTCGCCGTAAGCCACGCCGTCGGCTTCGAGTTCGACAAGCGCCGCTCCCAAACGATCCGACTCGGCGGCGGCCGCCGAATCGACCATCGCCGCCGCCGTGCCCTGGGCGTCCTGGGCGTGCGCCATCATCGAGTAGCGGCGCGAGAAGTAGTGGCGCTGCGCGCTCCGGATCCGGCGCCGCGCCGCTTCGACCGTCCACGGCCGCCATTCGAGCGAGACGGTCGTCACCGCGTCCAGGCAGTACAGATCGCGGAGGAGGTTCGCGTGCGCCTGGCCCGGCGGCGACAGCAGCGAATAGAGGATGACCGGCTCGCCGTCCAGCCGGAGATGCGACCGCTCGGCTTCGAGTTCCGACAGTGCGAGCCGCCAGTTCATGCCGCTGCCCGTCGCGCCTTCCCAGAACGTTCCGGGGCGGTTGATGAGTTCGGAGAGCAACCGGGAGCCATCGGCGGCCCCGAGCATCTCGACGGGCGTGTGCTCGGCCACCAGCGAGCGGCCCGCGTCGATCAGCGCACGGAACCGGCCCGCCGCAGCCTCGATCTCCGAGGCCAGGTAGGTAGTGGCCGTCTTGCCGCCGCGCTTACGAAGCCGCTTGAACCGCGACAGCGGTCCCGGCCCGGAACCCCCGCCGGCCGGGCGGAGGCCCGGGTCGTGCGACCAGACCGCGAAGGCTTCGAGCCGCTGGACGCGTCCGGCGAGGAACGCGGTTCGGTTGCGGCCCGACAGGGACGCGATGTTCGAACTGCTCGTCTCTTGACCCCCGACGAGGCTGGGACGCCGGAGCAAGTGGAACTGGAGGCGCGTGTCGGCACTCAGGCCAGACATCAACCGTTGCCAAAGACCGAGCACGCGGTCGATCTGCTCCGGCGTGCGGCCGTCCACCGCGGCGGGCCGGATCCGGCCCGCCGCGCCCAACTCGCCCGAACGGG
>NZ_CANPVT010000034.1 GCF_947581735.1 Candidatus Palauibacter soopunensis | reverse complement strand
ACGCAGAACAGCGCCAGCAGGCAGACCACGAGCGAGGCGCCCATCACGAGCGTGATGAGCGAGGAGAAGATCACGGTCGCGCCCGAGGTCACGATGGACAGCAGGTTGCCCGTGGACCACGCCGCGCCCAGGTGCGCGCTGTACGCCTGCACGAGCGCCGTCATCTCCGTGTAGCCTGCCGACACCACGTCGGAGAGGAACAGGTTCTGGAGCCAGATCCCGCCTCCGGCGACCATGGCAGGGAACGTGAGCCCCACGCCCGGGATCGGGACGACGTAGTAGTGGAGCAGCGTGCGCGGGATCGCGATCCCGATCACGAGCTTGACGATCTCCCACGGCTGGAACGTGCCGCTGAACGCGATCTTGAGTCCGGTCCAGGCGACCATGACGGCGGCG
Source organism: Candidatus Palauibacter soopunensis (assembly GCF_947581735.1). NCBI lineage: Bacteria > Pseudomonadati > Gemmatimonadota > Gemmatimonadia > Candidatus Palauibacterales > Candidatus Palauibacteraceae > Candidatus Palauibacter > Candidatus Palauibacter soopunensis. The sequence continues at coordinate 13,497 of NZ_CANPVT010000034.1, read as the reverse complement.
AGCCCGCCCCAGAGCTGGAGCCCGAGCGTGTGAACGTCGGGCGCGGCCCCGCCGACGACGGTGTCGAGCACCACGTCGAGGAAGCTCTTGAAGTCCTGAAGCTGATCGGCCGGGATCTGGGCCGGGACGTTCGGGTCGATGGACTGCGGGGGCAGTTGCATGGCCGTCGCGCCCCTACCGGTAGAACGAGGGGACGCGGAACAGCAGTCCGTCGCGGAGCGCGGCCCGGTTCAGCGTCGCTGCGTTCCGCATGGTCCCGGCGAACGCGTTCGCCCGCGCCCGCCCGTCATGCCACCGCCCGAGCCATTCGAGGTGGGCGAGTTCGGCCTGCCTCGCACGGCTCGCCTCGCGCGCGGCCTCGTGGGCGAGCACTTGGCCGAGAGCCGCGTTGATCCGCCCCTGGCTCAGTGAGGCCGCCACTCCGGCCTGCTGGAGGGCCGTGTTGGACAAGTTCCCATTCGCCGTGAGATCGCCGAACGAGCCCTGAGCGCTTTCTATGGTCCCGGCGAGCGCGGCCGCCGCGTCCAGTGCTGCGTAGTCCAAGACCCGCTGCCGGTCGGCGGCCTCGCGGGCGCGGCGGTGGTTCTCCAGGGCGCGCGTCGCGGCTTGCGGCGGAAGGTTCGCAAACAGAGCGAGGATGTCGGCATCCGATACCCGGTCGGCCGCGTTGCGGGCGGTTCTCCAGTGCCGCGTGAACGAGCGTCCGCTGCCCATTCTCCGGACGGCGTCTACCGTGCCCCGGGCCGGGCCGGTGAAGTCCGAGCGCCAGCCGAGTCCGTCGCGCACGAGGCCCACGGGATCGGCGGACAGGTCGGAAAACGGCTGGAGCAGCGCGTCGATCTCGCCCTTGGCGGCGCGCTCCATGTGGTCGAGCTGGTCTTCGAGTTCCGTAAGCTGGCGGGCCATCGACCGGATCTGGGTGACCTGGTGCGAGATCTGCGTGATCTGGTTCGCGATGATCGTGGCCCGCTGGAACCAGCTCCCGAAGTCGAACTGCGCGCTCGCGGGACGGGCGCCCGCGAGGAGCAGGATGGGGACGAGAAGCGCGGCGGCGAGGATGCGGTGGCGCATGGGACGGTCCTTTCGTGTCATCGGTGTGTCGTATCGCGCGGGACGAGGACATCGGAGGTGAACCAGACGCGGAGCCGGTGGCCCGCGCGGATCGTGATCTCGGGCAGACGGTTCAGATACCGGTCCAGCATCGAGGTGGCGCTGCCCCCGAGTCCCTGCCCGACGCCTGCCCGGAGTCCGTAGGGCGAGGCTCCGGCGAGCGTGAGCCCGCTCAGCGCGCCGACCGCTCCGGCGGCCGCGAAGGTCGAGAGGTAGCGGCGGTTCACCTGGTCCCGAAGCGCGCTCACGCCCACCTGGTTGAGGCCGGCGAACTCAAGATCCACCCAGCTTCCATCGGGCAGCAGCAGCCGGTGGAATGAGACGGCGAGGCGGGTTTGGTCCCGGTTTTGGACCGCCTGGGCGCTGCCGACGACGCGCGCGCCGCGCGGGATCAGCACCCGCTGGCGGTCGGCCGAATACAGCGGCGCAGACACCATGGCGAGCACCGGGCCGGGGAACTCCCCCGACAACTGGGTGACGAGCACCGCCTCCAGGAACGTGCCCTCGTGGATGCGCTCCCAACCCGGCGGGTCGTGCGGCTGGACCAAACGGCCCGGCTCGGACGTGCGGGACGCCGCGGGAACGTCCGCCAGCAGTGCCGGGCCTCCGACGCCGGGCGCGAACGCACCGGCGGCCAGCCCGACCGCCATCTCGTTCTCAAGGGCGGCAAGGGACTGCCCAAGGGACGCAAGCGCCCCGTCGAGTGCCGCGTCGGGAGACTCGGGTTCCAGAGGGGACACCGCCGCATCCGAAGCCCGGTTCGGCTCCCGGTGCGACTGGGCGATGGGGAACGAGCGGAGCGAGCGCGTCCGGCGCTCAACCTCTTCGAGCCGGAGCGCCTCGCGAAGCTCGTACTCGGCTCGGCCCATGCCGCCCCCGGTGCCACCCGAACTTGCCACCGTGTCCTGCCCGGCCGTGTCCTGTCCGGAGGCACCGGACTGTCCCTGTTCCCGGTCCGCATCGACCGCCGCCTGCTGGCTCTGACGGTCGGTTTCGTCGCTCAAGCGCCCGTCGAGCGACCGGCCCGTGCGGTCGTCCACGGGCCGGGCCGGCGCGGGGGCGACGCCCTCGGCCGCCTCGTCGGGACCGGAAAACGACGAGGACAAAAGCAGCCCGGCCACGAGCACGGTGATCAGCGCGATCCCGGCTTTCGTGACGAAGCCGCCGGGCAGCGCGCCCTTCGGCTCCTTCATCCACTGCTTCCAGCGGCTCATCGCACGTCACTCGGCTCGAACCGCCACCCGGCCCGCTTGTCGCCGATCTGGAGCCACCCGTCGCCCAAGACACGGCGGGCGACGAAGAGGCCGTCCTCGGTGAGATCGAACGCGACCAGGCTCGGTTCACCGTCCTGGAGTTCGTAGAGCGCCGGAGACTCCTGTGCGCGCGAGCGGAGATAGGTGAACTCCCCGTCGTGCCACATCGCCTCGACCCGGAACGGCCGCTCGGACGCCTTCCGGTCCAGCCGGTACTCGAACCGAAGCCGCTCGGGGTAGGCGGCACGGAACGCCTCGATCTCCGCTTCGGCCCAGCTGCGCGCCTCGGCGATCCCCGCCTCGGCCTCCTCGCGGACCACCCCCACAGCCTCGACGGCTTCGGCGGCCATCTGGCGGTAGGCGGCGACTTCGCTCCGGGCGACGAACCCAGGAGCGCCGAACGCGGCCTCCGCCTCCGCACCCGCCTCGACGCGGACGACCAGGTGGGGCGGCTTCTCGCCGCTTTCCGATACGAGGAACGAGTAGATGCGTCCGGACTCGCAGACGAGCGCCACGTTCGTCGCCGCGTCCTCGGCCAGCGGTTTCAGGTAGGCCACGTTCGCCGCGCCGGTCAGGTGCCAGTACTCGGAGTCGCCGGCCACGAAGTCGAGGATCCGCTCTCCGGCCGGAAGCACGATGACTGTGGTATGGCGCACGCGCGCGCGGAGCCGGGGGATGCGCTCCTCGCCTTCCTCCGGCACCGGCACCCGAAGGTAGGCGGCATCGCCTTTAGCTTGCTGCGCGGCTGCATCGCAGGGAACCACAGCCAAGAGCAGTGTCAGCAGGACGACGACGATCCCGAGCAGGATCGCAGCGGTTGGAGTTGCTTTCATGGTGTTCACGTCCTCTCGGTTGGTGGGGTGGAATGGGTTCAGCCCGCGAGCGCTTCGAGCGCCCGGGCCAGTCCGTGCCTCGCCACGGCTTCGGCGCGTTTCTCGGCGTCCAAGGGCGAGGAGGTGTAGAGCCAATAGCTCTCGGGATCGACTTCGAGGCGGAGCACCGCCGCCTCGTCCGGGCGGCGGAGATACAGTTCGCGCTTGGGCGTCAGCGCCCGGATCCGGGCGACCTCCGACTCGTTCAGCCGGAACAGCGCCCCGGCCTCGTCGGGCAGTTCGGCGTTGGCGAGGAACAGCTTGGTGGGGATCGATTCGAGGAGCGCCGAAGCGCCCGGCGTCCCCGTCACGTCCACGGCGGACTGCGTCGCGAGCACGAGCGCGGCGTTCTTCTTCCGCCACGTCTTGGCCGCCTCGGCCAGGTAGTTCAGCACGGCGGGGTCCTGCATGTACCGCCACGCCTCGTCCACGACCATCAGCTTGAGCCGCGCGGTCTCGGCCGGGTCCTCGATCTCAAGCCGCATGCGTTCCAGCAGGTAGGCGAGCGCCGCCTCGCACAGGTCCGCGTGCTCGGCCGCCCCGGCCAGGTCGATCACCTGCCAGTCCCGGAACTCGATATCCGCCGCGCCCAATGGCGCGTTGTCGAAGAACGCGCCCCACGCGCCGCCCTCCGTCCAGCGGCTCAAGGCGGGCCACATGGCGGCCGGGAGCGAACCGGCCAGCACGGTGAGGGTCCGGCGCTCCGTCCCCAGCGCGTAGAGGTCCTCGATCCGCGCGCGGATCTCGCTCGTGTCCGCGCCGTCGGCCTCGTACCCTCCGAGCTTCAGCAGCCGGAGCACCCATCCGGTCAGGAACTGGAACGTGCGGGTGGTGGCGGGCAGCGCGAAGGGCGTGAGCCGGAGCGTCGGTTCGGTCTCTCCGGGCGCGAGCTCCAGATACCGGCCTCCGAGGAACCGGGTCAGCCAGCGGTAGGAGCCGCCCAGGTCCAGGATCAGGATGCGCGGATCGTACTTGAGCGCCTCGACGAGCAGGAAGTTGAGCGTGAAGCTCTTGCCCGAGCCCGTCGCCCCCAGGATCAGCGTGTGGCCCACGTCGCCCGCGAACAGGTCGTAGCGGTACGCCGTGCGCCACGGGGTCTCGAACACCGCCAGCGGCTCGCGGTCCAGATGGCGGCTCTTCCGGTTCCCCCTCGGAGGGCCGAACACGGGCGCGAGGCACGCCGCGAGACCGGCCGATACGAACACCCTCCGCACCTGCCGCTTGCGCGGCTGGGCCGGAAGCCGGGCGAACCACGCGGGCATCTGGCCGTAGCCCTCCCGGATCACCTTCGCGTCGTGCGCGGCGAACAGGCGGCGCACGTCGCCGTCGAGCCGCTCGATCCCTTCGAGTTCGCCGTGCAGTGCGACCGTCAGCGACGCCTCGCCGTAGGCCACGCCGTCGGCTTCGAGTTCGACCAGCGCCGCGCCCAGACGGTCGGACTCTGCCGCCGCCGCGGAATCGACCATCGCCGCCGCCGTGCCCTGAGCGTCCTGCGCGTGCGCCATCATCGAGTAGCGGCGCGAGAAGTAGTGGCGCTGCGCGCTTCGGATCCGGCGCCGCGCCGCCTCGACCGTCCACGGACGCCATTCGAGCGAGACCGTCGTCACGGCGTCCAGGCAGTAGAGGTCCTTGAGCAGGTTGGCGTGCGCCTGCCCGGGCGGCGACATCATCGAGTACAGGATCACCGGTTCGCCGTCCAACCGGAGGTGCGAGCGCTCGGCTTCAAGCTCCGATAGCGCGAGCCGCCAGTTCATGCCGCTGCCCGTCGCACCGTCCCAGAATGTGCCGGGGCGGTTGACGAGTTCGGACAGCAGCCGGGAAGCCTCAAGGGCTCCCATCATCTCGACCGGCGTGTGCTCGGTCACGAGCGAGCGGCCCGCGTCGATCATGGCCCGGAACCGGCCCGCCGCCGCCTCGATCTCCGAGGCCAGGTAGGTGGCTGCCGTCTTGCTGCGGCGCTTCCGAAGCCGCTTGAGTCGCGACAGCGGTCCCGTCCCGGAACCCCCGCCCGCCGGGCGGAGGCCCGGGTCGTGTGACCATACCACGAAGGCTTCGAGCCGCTGGACGCGCCCGGCGAGGAACGCGCTTCGCTTGCGGCCCGACAGGGACGCGATGTCCGAGCCGCCGTCGTCCGGACCCTCGGCGAGGCCGGGGCGGCGGAGCATGTGGAACTGGAGCCGCGTGTCGGAACTCAGGCCCGACATCAACCGCTGCCAAAGACCGAGCACGCGGTCGATCTGTTCGGGCGTGCGCCCGTCCACCGCGGCGGGCCGGATCCGGCCCGCCGCGCCCAACTCGCCCGAACGGGTCAGGCAGGTGCGGCCGTCGTCGAGCCAGCCCCAGTAGGGCAGCTCCTCGGCCAGCGAGCCCGCCGCCTCGTAGGCCCGGCGTTCCTCCGCGACCCTCACTTCGAGTCCGTCCGAATGCGGAGATGCCAGGGCTCGTCGGCCCACTTGCCCGGATCGATCCGCGCCGGATAACGGGCGGCGGTCCTCAGCACGGCCAGCATGGCCGGGTCCCGCCGGCCCGCGAGCCAGCCCGCGCCGTAGCAACCCGCGAACACCAAGCCGCCCGCCACCAGCGAGGCCGTCGCGTTCCATACCGCGACCGCGAGCGTCGCGCCCAGCAGGAACAGCCGCCGCTCCACGCCCAGCACCGTCAGCGGACGGTTCAGCGCCGCGTAGCCCGGCCAGCGACCGAGGCCCCGCATCAGAACAGCCAGCCGAGGAAGTTCACCGCGCCCACGGCCATCCCGATCCCGAAGATGATCCCGGCCAGCGTGCGCTTGCTCCCGCCCTCGCCGAACGCGAACATCAGCCCGCCCACCACGATCGCGATCAGCGACAGACCGCGCGCGATCGGTCCCGTGAACTGCGTCTGTAGCTCGTTCACCGCGTCCACCCACGGGCTCGTGCCCTGCGCGTGGAGCGCGCCGGGCGTCAGCATGAGCAGCACGGCCCACGCGGCTGCCCGCATCGTTGTCAGCAACGTTCTCATCGTTCTTCGTCCTTTCCTTGTTGGTTCGTGGACGACGGTCTCTCCGCCGTCCTGCCCGCCGAGATCCGGTTGCGGACCCACTCGTCGATCTCCGCCTCGATCCAGGCCACGCCGTACTTGCCCAGCCGGACCGGGCGGGGGAAGGTCCCCTCCGCCATCCGCGCGTAGATCGAGCTCCGCGACAGGCCGGTGCGAGCCTCGACCTCCGGCCGGCGCAGCAAGCGCACGGGCGAAGTAGTGCGCGGGTCCTTCGGGCTTTCGGTCATCGTTCCAGATCTCCTCGTTCGGTTCGCTCGCGGTTTTCGCCTCCGAGACCGCCGCCGCGGCGGATACCGCGCGCGATGCCGCTCCCGCTCGTAGGTGGTCGTGTACGCCAGAATCCGGTCGGCCGTCCGCAGCGTCGGCGAGCGGCCCCTCGCGATCTCGCGCATCAGGTTCGGGTCGCCGATCGCCCTGCGGCCGAGCGTGGACAGGGGCATGCCCGTGCTCTCGATGAACGCGTCCAAGCGCGACCTGAAGTGCCCTTCCAGCGTCTTCATGCCACAAACGTTGAAACGCTGTTCGCAAGGGGGTCAACTGGTAGGAAAAACCCGACATTCCAGAGCGTTCCTGAGCGTTCCAGCGGTGGGGTCAACCCGTTGGCTGCCGTCGCCAATCGCGCCCCCGTGCCCCCGAATCGGCGGCGAATCGGCCGGTGTGCCGCCGCACCGGGGTCGTGGGTTGTACCGGGCAGGAAATGCAGGTAGACTCCCACACCATGACGCAGCGAGAGAACGACAAGGCACTGGATCCAGTGCGCAGACGGCTGCTCCAGCTACTGGCTGCGAACGGCTCGAACCTGCGAACCGCTTCGCTCGCCATGGGGCGGAACGCCGCCTACCTGCACCAGTTCATCAAACGGGGCACGCCGAAGGCCTTGGCCGAGGACGACCGCGAGATCCTTGCCGAGCATCTGGGGTGCAGGCCCGACCTGCTAAGGCCCGACCGGAAAGTCCGGCTCGCGGCGCGTGCCAAACCGCCGCCCGCTTCCGGCCCCTATTCCGCCCCGAAGGGCTACAGTGCCGTGCCGGAGACCGATGTCCGGCGGGCGGCTGCCGCCGGAGCTTGGAGCGGCGATCTGGAGGAAGCGCAGGCGGTCTGGCTGTTCGCCGATCCGCTCATCCGACACGAGCTGCGGGCCGAGCCCGGCGACCTGTGGATGATTCCGGTGGACGGGGACTCGATGGAGCCGGTCCTGGCGAGCGGCGACCGTATCATGATCGACGTGAGCCGGACCGTGCCGGTGCCGCCGGGGATTTTCGTGATCTGGGACGGCATGGGATTCGTCGCCAAGCGGATCGAGCATGTGCCGCTCTCCGACCCGCCCAAACTCGTGCTCAGATCCCTCAACCCCGCGTACGACAGCCACGAGTGCCTCGCCGAGGAGATCCGCGTCGTCGGACGGGCCATCTGGGTCTCCCGAAGGCTCTAGGCTCACGCCGCCCGGTCGCTCCGCGAAGGTCGCGCGTTATATTGGCCGTCCCCTGTCCCCTACTCTGGATATAGCAGCCATGAACAGCTTGCCCGGTCACACCGCGAGCCGGATCGGCGGACGCCGATTCGCCCGGCGACGGCGCGCCGCCTGGGCCGCTGCGGCAGGTGGCCGATGAGTCGCCGCGAGCGGTTGGTGCGGACGATCCTCGGGGGCCGCTCGGACGCGAACATCCGCTTCGATGAACTGCGGGCGCTGATGCGGTATCTTGGATTCGACGAGCGCGTGCGCGGCAGCCACCACCTCTTCGACAAGGAAGGGGTCGTGGAGTCGTCAACCTCCAGAGGCGGGGCGGCCACGCCAAGCCCTACCAGGTGAGGCAGGTTCGGCGGTTGATCCTCAAGTACAAGCTGGGAGCGGACGACTGATGTTCAAATACGAGATCATCCTCTACTGGAGCAACGAGGACGAGGCCTTCGTCGCGGAGGCGCCCGAGTTGCCCGGGTGCATGGCGCACGGAGCCGATCAGGAAACCGCGTTGGAAAACATCAAGGACGCGATGCGGTTCTGGATCGACCGGGCGCGGGAGTTGGGGCGGCCCGTTCCGGAGCCGAAGGGCGAGCGCCTCATGCTCGCCTGATTCGCCGCATGCGTCCAGCAGACGATTCTCTCCGGTTCCTCCAGGCAGGTTTCCACCGGTTGCTTTCGCCACAGCGCTTGGCTTCGGAAGGCCGTCGTCCGTGAGCCCTTCGACCGTGCTCATTCGGTGCTGTGCCGTGAACGGGGCCAGGACCCACGCGCTGTTGGCGACGGGCCGGTAGGGACCCGCCAATGGATGTCTTCGCCTTCCGCGACGAGCTCGTCGCCGAGTATTCGAGGTTCTCCCGGAGCTTCACGCGCATACGCGCCGCCGATGTCTCGCGTACGGTGAACGCGGCCTACGCCGCGGGCCGGTTCTGGCCCGCACCGCTCGTCCAGCTGAATCCGAGCTTCGAACCGGGCGGCTGGATCGACGAGCTTGTTTCAGAAGGCGTACTCGATCCCGAGTGCGCGAACATCTTCCGGCTCAAGAACAAGAACGACGAGTTCGGCAAGCCACTCCGTCTCCACCGGCACCAGACCGACGCGATCGCGCTTCCGTCGTCGATTACGACACGGTGCCGGCGGTCGCCGCCGCCCTCGTGGTTGCCAACATGAACGCCATCCCCCTCGACTGGGCCGCCCGGTTTTCGGTGGGGGGCGTCAACATGAACTTCTTCATCGTCAAGCAGCTTCCCGTCCTTCCGCCGGAGGCGTACTTGGAAGAGGCCCGGTGCGGCGGTAGCTGGGTGGAACTCGTGGTCCCCCGCGTGTTGGAATTGACATTCCCGAGCCATGAGCTTGGTGGATTCGCCTCAGATCTCGGCTATCCCGAGGAGCGGCCGTTCCTCTGCGACGATGCGCGGCGGCACCGGATCCTGAGTGAACTGGACGCCATCTTCTCGCATATGTACGGCTTGAATCGAAGCGAGGTCGAGTGGATTCTCGACGCCCCGGCTCCGAGTTCTTCGTTTCCGTCGCTCAAGCAGCACGAGCTCAACCGCCTCAGCGAGTACAGGACCTAGCGCTACGTACTGGAGGCATTCGATCAACTATCGAAGGGAGAGAAGCTTGCCAACCATATTTGATATCAGCTTTCCCGTTACCAACGCTGACGCTCCAACCTCAAGACTGGACGTAGGCGAAGCGTTGTTCGTCCTGGGTCCAAACGGCAGCGGCAAGTCGAGCTTGATGCTTCGTTTCGCGACTAACAACCGTGGCAATTCCCGGCGGATATCGGCACATCGGCAAACTTGGATGAATACTGATGCACTCGATATGACTCCTGCGTCCAAGATGCAAACGGAACAGAATATTCGTGAGACGGATCACCAGTACCACGCGCGCTATCGCGACGACTATGCTGCGCAGCGCGCCAGTATCACGATCTACGACCTGATTGACGCAGAGAACGTTCGTGCCCGCGGAATTGCTGCTTGCGTTGATGCGGACGACATGGACGCGGCGGCGGAAGCCGCAAAGAAGGAAGCGCCGATCTCAGTCATCAATGAACTACTGCTCCAATCGAATATTCCCATCACCGTTAGCATCCACAAGAATGAACGTCTGATGGCTAGCAAGAATGGTGGGGCAGAGTACAGCGCAGCCGAGTTGTCCGACGGTGAGAGGAATGCCGTATTGATCGCAGGTACCGTGCTGACCGCCCCAAGTGGGACGCTGCTGATAATTGACGAACCGGAGCGGCACTTGCACCGCTCGATCATCTCTCCCCTCCTCGGCCAACTGTTTGCACGCCGACCGGACTGTGGATTCGTCATCTCTACCCATGACCAAGATCTACCCGCGTCGATGCTAGGATCTCGGGTTCTTCTTCTTCGCTCCTGTCAGTTTTCCGGTCGCGACGTAACAAACTGGGAAGCGGACGAACTACCTACGGAGGCACCGATCGACGATCAATTGAAGCGAGATCTTTTGGGGGCGCGACGGAACCTCGTGTTCGTAGAGGGTACGGAGAGCAGCTTGGACAAGCCGCTGTACAATCTCCTATTTCCGATGGCGTCGGTGATCGCGAAGGGGAGCTGCCGGGAGGTGGAGCGCGCGGTCGCGGGCGTACGTGCAGGGGAGTCGTTGCATTGGCTCCGGGCATTCGGAATCGTGGATGGCGACGGGAATGAGGCAAGGTCGGGTTCTTCGGGGAGCTCCACGGGAGTGTATGCGCTTCCCTTCTACGCGGTGGAGGCCGTTTACTACCACCCACGAATCATCGAATGGATCGCAGGGCGGCAAGCGGCCGTCACAGGAGGGGAGGGTTCTCAGTTGACACGCACGGCGCTATCGGCAGGGGTCGCCGCCATCAGCGGTGATACCCAGCGGCTAGCCCGAAACGCATCGAAGAAGCTGGTTCGTGAGCAGGTATATCGTGCCATCCCCAACGACGACGATTTGCTTCGCGGCGAACCGGTGACGGTGCCGAACAACGCGAATGTAGTCCTTGCTGAACGAACGCAGGACCTCGACGATGCGATCGCAAATCGCGACTGGGAGGCGCTGCTGGCAAAGTGCCCAGTGCGGGAATCGGAAGCCTTGGCCGTCATTTCTTCGTCTTTGGGCTTTCGTAACCGGTCGGAGTACGAGAGAGCTGTCCGACATCTCCTTGTCAGCGACGACGAAGCTATGGGGTTCGTCAGAGGACTTTTTGGTGACTTGATCGAGAGATTGAACGGTAATCCGACCGACCGACGTTAAGGTCTTCCAACCCAGCCGAGAGTCCGCGATTCACGCTGGCGCAATGCTGGCAAGAAGGAGAGCTCCGTCACCGTCAGACGTTCGTCCGGGAAAGGTGTCGGATCTCCCTCGTCAAGTCCCGCAGAATGAGGCGGTTTCCCGGTCGATCTCGTACGGCTCAGTCGGATCGTTGTTTAACGGCAGGGAGCGCAGATCGTGCAGTCCCGGTTAGATTTATACGATTCCCCGTCGTGATCCGCTTCACCTGCGGTTTGCGCGGACAAGACCTTCCTGACCGCCTCCGGGGTCGGGAACGCGCCACGCTTCCTCGTCACCTTGGTGAGCTGCGCGTTCAGCGCCTCGATCGCGTTCGTCGTGTACATGACCTTGCGGATCTCGGGCGGATAATCGAAGAACGGGGTCAGGTTCGCCCAGTTCGCCCGCCACTTCCGGCTGATCACGGGGAAACGCTCGTCCCAGCGCTCTGAAAAGGCCTCCAGCGCCGTCTCGGCCGCCTCAAGGCTCGGAGCCCGGTAGATGGCCCGCAAGTCCCGGGCGACGGCCTTGCGCTCCTTCCAGGAGACGAACCGGAGCGAGCCGCGCACCAGATGCACGACGCAGAGCTGGACCTGCGTCTTCGGGAACACCGACTCGATCGCCTCGGGAAAGCCCTTGAGGCCGTCGATCGAGGCGATCGGGATGTCCTCGACGCCCCGGTTCCTGAGTTCCGTCAGAACCGAGAGCCAGAACTTCGCCCCCTCCGCCTCGCCCACCCACAGCCCCAGAAGCTCCTTGTTGCCCTCCAGGTTCAGGGCCAGGGCGAGGTAGACCGCGTGCGTCCGCACATGGCCCCGGGACCGCACCTTCACGTGGATCGCGTCCAGATACACGATCGGGTACACCGCATCCAGCGGCCGCCCCTGCCACGCCTTGACGTCGTCCAGCACCGCGTCGGTCACGGCCGAGATCAGCGACGGCAAGACCTCGACCTTGTACAACTCCTTCAGGTGGCCCTGGATCTCCCGCGTCGTCATGCCCCGCGCATACAGCGTGATCACCTTCTCGTCGAACCCGCCCAGCCGCCGCTGGCCCTTCCTGACGAACTGCGGGTCGAACGTCGAATCGCGGTCCCGCGGCACCTCGATCTCAAGCTCCGACGTGTCCGTCTTCACCCGCTTCCGAGTGCGGCCGTTGCGCGAGTTGCCGTCGTTGCGGCCCTCCCTCGCGTGCTTCTCGTAGCCGAGGTGATCGGTGAGCTCGCCCTCCAGCACCCGCTCCATCACACGCTTCGTCAGCGCGTCCAACAGCCCGCCGCCGCCCATGATCTCTTCCGGGCACCTATTGCCGCAAGACGTTGACAGCGTGGGAGGCAGATGCAAGTCGAAGCCTTGCTATCCCACGCGTCGAACGGCTGAACAAGGACGACACCGTATGGCGGCAAGTCGAACGGCGGCACGGGCAGGTTGACGCGCTTGACCAAGTTCTACGGGACATCCGCCGCCGCGAAAACCACGCGGTGACGCTCGGAGATAACACCGCCTTGCGGGGCCAGATCGCAGTCGAGGACCGAGCCGCTGAAGACCGAAGGGAGCGAGGACGGCCCACGGAGCCTCACCCGGTTGCGCATGGGCTTGGGCGTCACCCGTGGCAGCATGCAGCCTTTGGGTCTCCGTCGCCATTAGATTGCTGGGCCGCCTCGGCGGGACGCGGACACGGTGGTGGCTTGCTTCGGGACGGTTCCGGCTCAATCCGCGTCTTTGACATTTCCTCAGCCAATACCAAGAGAAGGAGCAACGCCTTGGGCAAGGTCATATTTGTCACGGGAGCCTCCTCCGGCATGGGCCGGGAGGCGGCGATCCTGCTGGCCCGCGCGGGCCACACCGTCTACGCGGGCGCGCGCCGGGCGGCGCATGGAGGATCTGTCCGAACACGGCATCACCCCGGTCGAGATGGATGTCTCGAAGGGCGAGGACAACGAGCGGGCCGTGCGCCGGATCATCGACGCCGACGGACGCATCGACGTTCTGATCAACAACGCGGGCTTCGGCCTCTACGGGACGGTCGAGGACATCCCGCTCGAAGACGCCAGATACCAGTTCGAGGTGAACCTGTTCGGCCTCGCCCACCTCACCCAACTCGTCCCCCCAAGGCCGCGAGTCGCGGCACCGACGCCAAAGTGCTCGCCCGCGTGTTCGTCGAGGCGGCGACCGCCGCCCGACCACGGCGGCGGTACGTGAAGGGCGCGACCGCGCGCCCGCTGATGTTTATCCGCAAGTGGTTCGGCGACGGAGTCTACGAATCCGTATTGCGTCGCACCTTCGGCTGACCAGATCGGCTAGGCCATAGAGCCGAAGGAACGGCGCGACCCGGGGCGGCGCTGCCGCCCGTTCCCCTGCGGGGACAGCCCCTCCTCAGTTCCCGGGACGGTAGGTCACGGAGAGCTTGAGGCGCCTGCCCTTGGGACTGTGGGTGAATGCGTCGTAGGACTGTTCCCAGTTGACCAGTGGCGGATCGGCGTCGAGAAGGTTGA
>NZ_CANPVT010000033.1 GCF_947581735.1 Candidatus Palauibacter soopunensis | reverse complement strand
TTACGGCGTGGACTACCAGGGTATCTAATCCTGTTTGCTCCCCACGCTTTCGCGCTTCAGCGTCAGAAAAGGCCCAGCGAGCCGCCTTCGCCGCAGATGTTCTTCCCGATATCTACGCATTCCACCGCTACACCGGGAATTCCGCTCGCCTCTACCTTTCTCTAGCCATGCAGTATCGGGTGCAGTGCACGGGGTTGAGCCCCGGCCTTTCACACCCGACTTACGAGGCCGCCTACGCGCCCTTTACGCCCAGTAATTCCGAACAACGCTCGCTCCCTCCGTATTACCGCGGCTGCTGGCACGGAGTTAGCCGGAGCTTCCTCTGGTGGTACCGTCAGTCCTGCCGGGTATTATCCGACAAGGTGTTCGTCCCACCTGACAGGGGTTTACAACCCTAGGGCCTTCCTCCCCCACGCGGCGTCGCTGCGTCAGGCTTTCGCCCATTGCGCAATATTCCCCACTGCTGCCTCCCGTAGGAGTCTGGGCCGTGTCTCAGTCCCAATGTGGCTGATCACGCTCTCACGTCAGCTACCCGTCATAGCCTTGGTAGGCCGTTACCCCACCAACAAGCTGATAGGCCGCGAGCTCATCCGAAGGCGCCAGCATAGAAGAGGCCGGCTTTCACGTCGGGCACCCACTCCCGACGCTGTACGCGGTATTGGTCCAGGTTTCCCTGGGGTATCCCCCACCTTCGGGCAGATCGCTCACGTATTACTCACCCGTTCGCCGCTCTACTAGGTTCCCGAAGGAACCGTTCTCGCACGACTTGCATGTGTAAGGCACGCCGCCAGCGTTCGTCCTGAGCCAGGATCAAACTCTCCATATGAGAATTTGGTTTGAGTGCGCCCGGCCGAAACCGAACCCGCACTCGAGACCTGGTTGAACGCAGAGCACCCCGTCCGGCCGCAAGACCGTCGGGGGTTCACGTTCGGAAATCACTTTGGTTTCCCATCGAGCCACGAGAAGTGATGCCCATGGCTCTCGATCGGGCCCACAAGTCACTCACACCTTCTTGTCAAAAAGCATCGCGGAAGGGCGCACGCCCTCCCGCGAGGACCCCAAGGCTACCCAACCGGGGACAGCTTGTCAATGTCCCGCAAGGGGTCGGGAGACCGCCCTTTGGAACGCACAAAAATGGAGAGGGGTGAGCGACGGGATTCGAACCCGCGACCTCCAGGGCCACAACCTGGCGCTCTGACCACCTGAGCTACGCCCACCGCGTCGTTCGCGCCCCGTCGCGGGGCGGCGAGCACGGCAATCTAGAGGAAAGGCGTGTCCCTTGCGAGTCGCGCGCAGCGTCGTCGGGCAGGCGGGGGATTCGGCAGGGTGCGGCGGTGCGGTCTCCGTGGTAACGTGCCTCTCTGTAGAGAGGAAACCTCCGGAGTGACCGGCGCGTACGAGCGAGCGATGACCGAACAGCCCAACGAACCCGGCCGCGGCGGCCCCGAGGGCCCGGTACCTCCGTACGCCGTCGTGCCGCTCGTCGCGACTCCCCCCCAGCCACCGGCGGAACAGACGCCCGACACCGGCGACCGGTATACGAACGGGGTCGGCTTCGCCCTCTGGTGTTGCGCCCTCGTCGGTGCGTGCGGCATCCATCGCTTCTATCTGGGGATGTATTTCACGGGCATCATCTGGTTGCTCACGCTGGGCCTCTTCGGCATCGGCCAGTTCTTCGACCTCTTCCGAATGAAGCGGCTCGTCCGCACGGCGAACATTCGCGACGGGTACCTGCCGCACCCGCGCCTCGCCGGGGCCGCCGAGCCGTCCGCTCCGTCACGGCAGCTCGCCAAGGCGGACACCAAGCAGCAGATCCTTCTGAAGGCCGCGCAGGCGAACGGCGGACTGCTGACGGTGACGCAGGGCGTGCTGGCCACGGGTCTCAGCTTCGAGGAAGTGGAGGAAGCCCTGCGGGAGATGGTCGTGAAGGGGCACGTGGACGTGGATAACGCGGCCGACAGCGGCGTGATCGTGTACCGTTTTCCGGGATTGGCCGGCCCCTTCAAGTGACGAGCCGTCCGCTCCCGCATTCCTCCGAACTCCCCCCCGCCTCTCTCGAGGGATGGTATGTCCTTCACCAGTCGATCGAACTCGACTGGACTGGCCTCAAGGGCGCGGATCCGGCGGAAGCCCGGGATGCCCTGAGCAGCTTCGCCGCACTGGCCGAGAAGTGGTCCGCCGGATCGGAGCCCGGCTGGTCCGGCGTCTACCGCGTCGCGGGGGGCGGGATCGATTTTCTCGTCCTCCATTTCCGGGACACGTTCGACCGCCTCATTGAAGCGGTGCGTGAAATGAGGCTCTCCGCCTGGGGCGACCACGTCCTTGTCCGCGAGGAATACGTGTCCGTGGTGGAGCTGGGTCTCTACGCCCTGACCCGGGAACTTTCCGGACGAGTCGATCCGGGGGACCGCGAGGCGTGGGACGCGGCCCTGGCCGACGCCCTCGCGGAGGAGCGTCGGAAGGCGTACGTGCAGCGCCGGCTCGAACCGAGACAGCCTGAGCACATGCCGTACGTCTGCTATTACCCGATGGACAAGCGGCGCAACCCGGGACAGAACTGGTACAGGCTTTCGCTGGACGAGCGGGCCGGGATGATGGCGGCGCACGGCGGGTTGGGACGGCGCTTCGCGGGCCGGATCGTTCAGGTGATCAGCGGGTCGATGGGGCTGGACGACTGGGAATGGGCGGTGACGCTCTGGGCCGGGGATCCGCTCGAGTTCAAGGCCATCATCAGCGAGATGCGCTACGACGAGGCGAGCGCGGAGTACGCGGAGTTCGGTCCCTTCGTGGTCGGAAAGCGGATGGCCGGGGCGGAGTTCGAGGGCCTGCTCTCGTCCCTGGCGGCGTCATGAGCAAGGCAGCCGTCACGCTCTCCCGGAAGCTCTCGATTCCCGACGTCGTTGCCGTGGCGCGCGGGGGTTCGCAGGTCCGGGAACTCGACGGGGACGCGCGAGCGCAGGTGGAGGCGAGCCGGAACACGGTAGTGGAGGCGCTGGCCCGGCCCGGCGCCCGGATCTACGGGATCACCACCGGCTACGGGTCGCTCGCCGGAACCCGCATCGCCGCCGCCGATGCGGCCCGCCTGTCGTGGAACGTGATCCTGAAGTGTGCGACGGGGACGGGTGCCCCGCTGCCCGGGGATTGGGTGCGCGCGATGCTGCTCGTGCGGGCGAACTCTCTCGCCCTGGGCTCCTCCGGCGTACGCCCGGCGATCATCGACACCCTGGTCCGGATGCTGAACCGGGGAGTCACGCCGGTGGTGCCCGGCAAAGGTTCGCTCGGGGCAAGCGGCGACCTCGCCCCCCTCGCGCACATGGCGGCGGTCGCGACCCGTTCCGCCGATTCGGATCCGGATGCCGATTCCGGCAACGACGCGGCGGCCTTCAGCGGCGAGGCGTGGTTCGAGGGCCGCCGCATGGACGGGGCGAGCGCAATGGCCGCCGCCGGGATCTCCCGCCCGGGCCTGCAGGCCAAGGAAGGGCTGGCGCTGACGAACGGGACGACGATGATGGTCGCGGGCGCCGCGCTGCAGCTCTACGACGCGCGACGTCTGCTCCTCCACGCGGAGTTGGCGGCGGCACTGAGCTTCGAGGGGTTGCTGGCCCGTTCGGCCGCGCTGCACCCGGCGCTGCACGAGGCGAACAACCAGCCGGGGCAGATCGCAACGGCGGCGAGGCTCCGTTCGCTCCTCTCCGGCAGCGGGCTCGTCGACGCGGACCCCGACCGGGTGCAGGACGCCTACAGCCTCCGCTGCACGCCCCAGGTCATCGGGCCGGTTCACGACATGACAGGATTCCTGTGGGGGCGGGTGGAGGCATCGCTAAATGCGGTGTCGGACAACCCGCTTGTATTCCCCGCCGCCGGACCGGACACGGGCGAGGTTGTTTCGGGCGGGAATTTTCACGGCGCGGGGCCGGCGCTGTGGCTCGACACACTGGGGATCGCGCTGGCGGACGTGGCGAGCCTGTCGGACCGCCGGATGTTCCGCATGCTGACGCCCGAACTCTCCGCGGGGCTTCCCGCCATGCTCGTAGAGTCGCCGGGGCTGCGGGGCGGCCTGATGTCGCTCCAGTACACTGGAGCGGCGCTCGCCTCCGACAACAAGACGCTCGCGCATCCGGACTCCGTCGACTCGATCCCGACGAGCGCGAACCAGGAGGACCACGTGAGCATGGGGGCCAACGCGGCCCGGCACACGCGTGAGATCCTCGACAACACACGCACGGTGCTCGCGATCGAGCTGCTCGGCGCCGCGCAGGCCGTCCACCTTCGCCCCGAAGGCCCGGATCGACTGGGCGTCGGCACGCGGGCCGTATACGATGCCGTGCGCGAGTGCGTGCCTCCCGTCATCGAAGACCGCTCCCTGGCGGAGGATGTCTCGCGTCTGGAGGCCGCGATCGACTCCGGGGCGCTGGAACGGGCAGCCGCCGAGGCGCTGGGCGATCTCTGGCCCCCCGCGCCGCTCTGAGCCCCGGGTGGCTCCTCTGCGAGCCCAACGTGAGCGAGGGGCGTGATCCGCTCAGGATGGCTCGCTTCGCGGCCGCGGTCGAGGAGATTCACGGCGTCGAACTCCTCCATGAATCGGCCGACCCGGACCACCATCGCATGGTGCTCGCCTACCGGGGGACTCCGGCGGCCGTCGTCCGTGCGACGACCGCGCTCGCGGCGGCGGTGTCCGCGGAGGTGGATCTTCGACGGCACCGGGGCCGGCACCCCCGGATCGGCGCGCTGGATGTCGTTCCTTTCGTGCGCGGCCCGGGTTGCCCCGAGGTCGATGCGCTCGGCGCGGCGCAGTCCTTCGCCGAGTGGGCCGCCCGGAACGGGGTCCCCGTCTTCTTCTACGAACGGGCGGCGACGAACCCGCGCCGGGTCGCCCTTCCCGGCATCCGGTCCGGGCAGTTCGAGGGCTTGGCCGAAAAAATGTCCGACCCCGGCTGGAAGCCGGATCTCGGTCCTCCGGCGCCTCATCCGTCGCTGGGCGCCGTGGCCGTCGGGGTGCGGGGACCGCTCGTACGCTTCAACGTGAATCTCGATACGGAAAATCCCGGGCCGGCTCGGCGCATCGCGGCGGCGATCCGGGAGTCGAGCGGCGGGCTGCGGCATGTCCGGGCGCTCGGAATCCCGCTTCGGCGACGGGGGTTGACGCAGGTGTCCATGAACCTGACCCGTTACGCCGTAACCGGGATCGATACGGTATACGAGCGGGTCGCGGAAGGCGCGCGGGCGGAGGGCGTGACGCTCGCGGGATGCGAGTTCATCGGTCCGGTGCCCGCCGCCGCGGTCCGGGGTCTTGATCCTGCGCGGCTGGACGCGGACCTCGTGCCGGACCAGATATTGGAGCTGCCGGGGACCCGAGATGGCGCAGAGGGAGGAGAGGCATGAAACCGGCCGGACCGATCCGGGCGCCGAGGGGAACGACGCTCTCCTGCAAGGGATGGCACCAGGAGGCGGCGCTCCGGATGCTGATGAACAACCTCGACCCGGACGTGGCGGAGCGTCCCGAGGACCTCATCGTTTACGGGGGCGCGGGCAAGGCGGCACGCGACTGGACGGCGTACGCCAAGATCGTGGAGACCCTGCGTCGGCTCGAGAACGACGAAACGCTCCTCGTCCAGAGCGGTAAGCCCGTCGGCGTGTTCCGAACCCACGACGAGGCGCCACGCGTTCTCATCGCGAACGCCCACCTCGTCCCCCGCTGGGGCGATATCGACCAGTTCCGGCGCCTCGATGCGCTGGGGCTCACGATGTACGGGCAGATGACCGCGGGTTCGTGGATCTATATCGGCACCCAGGGGATTCTCCAGGGGACGTACGAGACGTTCGCGGAACTCGCCCGGCAGCACTTCGGGGGCTCGCTGGCGGGGCGGCTCGTGGTGACCGGCGGGCTGGGAGGGATGGGGGGCGCCCAACCGCTCGCCGCGACGATGAACGGGGGGGCTTTCCTCGGAGTCGAGGTCCGGGAAGACCGCATTCGCCGCCGTCTCGCCACGGGTTACTGCGACCGGATGGCCACCGACCTCGACGAGGCGCTGGAGTTGCTCTCCGCCGCGGTGGACCGGCGGGAGGCGCTTTCCGTGGCCCTGCTGGGGAACATCGCCGAAGTCCTGCCGGCGCTCGCGGAACGTGGCGTCGTGCCCGACGTGCTCACGGACCAGACGTCGGCGCACGACCTCCGTCTCGGCTACATCCCCGCGGGCCTGTCCGTGGAAGAGGCCGAGGCGCTGAGCCTCTCCGACCCGGACACATACGTGGAGCGTGTCCTCGATTCGATGGTGACGCACGTGTCCGCCATGCTCGCGCTCAAGGCGAGAGGGGCGATCGCGTTCG
Source organism: Candidatus Palauibacter soopunensis (assembly GCF_947581735.1). Taxonomy (NCBI): domain Bacteria; kingdom Pseudomonadati; phylum Gemmatimonadota; class Gemmatimonadia; order Candidatus Palauibacterales; family Candidatus Palauibacteraceae; genus Candidatus Palauibacter; species Candidatus Palauibacter soopunensis. The sequence continues at coordinate 42,445 of NZ_CANPVT010000033.1, read as the reverse complement.
ACTACGGAAACAACCTCCGCGGCCAGGTGGCCGATCTTCGCGGCATGGCGGAGGCCTTCGACATTCCCGGCTTTGTGCCCGCCTTCATTCGACCCCTCTTCTGCCGGGGCGCCGGCCCCTTCCGCTGGGCCGCCCTCTCCGGCGATCCCGACGACATCGCGGCGACGGACGCCGCCGTCCTCGAAACGTTCCCCGAGAAGGAGGCGCTGGGCCGCTGGATCCGCCAAGCGCGCGAGCGGGTGAGTTTTCAGGGCCTGCCGTCGCGCATCTGCTGGCTCGAGTACGGCGAGCGGGCGGAGATGGGCGAGCGCTTCAACTGGCTGGTGAAGACGGGACGGGTGCGGGCGCCCATCGTGATCGGCCGGGACCACCTCGACACCGGCTCCGTGGCTTCGCCGAATCGGGAGACCGAGGGGATGCGGGACGGTTCCGACGCGATCGCCGACTGGCCGCTGCTCAACGCCATGCTCAACACCGCCTGCGGGGCGAGCTGGGTCTCGATCCACAACGGGGGTGGCGTGGGCGTCGGATATTCCACGCACGCGGGCATGGTGTGCGTCGCCGACGGAACGACCTCCGGCAGCCGGCGGCTGGAGCGCGTGCTCACGGCCGATCCCGGCACCGGGGTCATGCGACACGCCGACGCCGGGTATCCGGAGGCGATCCGGACCGCCCGCGAGCGCGGGGTCGACCTTCCCATGCTCGAGTAACCGGCCGCTTTCCACCATGCCGCGCCTCGTGAACATCGGCTGTCTCGCCGCCTGCGCGAACCCTGCCGGCCAGGATGACATCGGGCTCATGCGGGACGCCACGCTCGTGTGGCGCGATGGGGTCGTCCGCTGGGTCGGGCCCGCCGCGGCGCTGCCGGCGGAGTACGAGACCGAGCCTGCCTGGAGCGCTGAGGGGAGGCTTGTCATTCCCGGACTCGTGGACGCGCACACGCATCTCGCCTTCGGCGGCTGGCGGGCGGGCGAGTTCTCCGACCGGATCCGCGGCCGCGACTACCTGGAGATCGCAGCAGCTGGAGGCGGGATCGCATCCACGGTGCGGGCCACGCGCGGACTCGATGAAGAGGCGCTTCTCGCGCGGGCGCTCGAGTTCCTGTCCGGGATGGTGTCCCTCGGGATCACGACGGTCGAGGCGAAGAGCGGATACGGGCTGGATCCCGAGACGGAACTCCGACTCCTGCGGGTGTACCGGCGGCTCGACGAGATGGGACCGGCACGGATCGTCGCGACGTGCCTCGCCGCGCACGTCGTCCCTCCGGAATGGTCCGCGGACCGGGCTGGCTACGTGAAGCTCATCACGGAGCGGATCCTGCCCGCCGTGGCGGAGGAAAGGCTGGCCGAGTTCTGCGATGTGTTCGTCGAGGACTCCGCCTTCTCGGCCGACGAGGCGCGGCGGATCTGCGAACGGGGCTGCGAACTGGGGTTACGGCCGAAGCTCCATGTGGATCAGCTCTCCGGGGGTGCTGGGGCCGAACTCGCGGCGTCGCTTGGGGCCGTGTCGGCGGACCACCTGGAGTACGTATCGGAGGCCGGGATCGAGGCGCTCGCGGCAGCCGGCGTCGTCGGGGTCACGCTGCCTCTCGCAAGCCTCTACCTGAACCAGGCGCCGCCCCCGGCCCGGGCGCTCATCGACGGTGGCGTCGCGGTGGCGGTGGCCAGCGACTTCAACCCCGGCACGGCCCCGTCCTATCACCTTCCCTTTGCCATGACGCTGGCGTGCGCGCGGCAGCGCATGACGCCCGCCGAGGTGCTCAAGGGCGCGACGCGCTACGCGGCCCGGGCCCTCGGCCGCGAAGGTGAAGTGGGGTCGCTGGAGCCGGGAGCCGCGGCGGATTTCGCGGTCATCGATGCCCCGAACGTGGAACACTGGCTCTACCACCTGCGGCCCAACGCGTGCGTGGCGACGGTGAGCGGCGGCGAGATCCGACACGGCGTTCTCCGGGAGGCATAGCAGCGGCAACCGAGGTCAGGCGCCGGGGGCCCCCGCGGATTCGAGCGTCACGGTGCCCCCGTCCAGCCGGATGACGGTACGGTTCCAGCCGCCGTCCCTCCGGCGGATGAGGCGCAGCATCTCCGCGGCGGCGTCGAGCAGGTCCGCGGCGATGAGTTTTCCCCCGTAGCTCTCCCGGATCGTGCGCACGGGCGTGTGGCCGACGACGTGAATGCGGGCCCCGAAGCGCTCCAGGACGGCGTCGAGGTGGTCCCCGAGCGTGTCGGCGAGCACGAGGTCCCGATACCACAGCACGCTCTCCGGTCCGAAGAAGAAGTCGTACCGCCGGTAAAGCTGGGCGGTATCAAGCCGGGTTTCCCGCGCATATTCGCGGAGGAACGCTTCGTCCCGCCATCTCGTGAACAGCGGTTCCGCGATGAAGGTCTCCAAGGTGTCCTGGTACTCTTCGAGCGAGGAATCGACGTATGCCGGACTCACGCCACCGTGCGCGAACAGCAGATCCTCCAGCCGAACCAACCCCGGCTTGGCGGCGATCCAGCGTCCGAGGACGGACCGGTCCGGATCGAACAGCGTCTCGTAGGACATGCCGTGCAGGTCGGCGATCGTCTGCTCCTTCGGCGCGACGTAGCGCAGGTCGCCGGACAGGACCATCGCTTCGTGGTTACCGAGGAGCGTGATGACCCGGCCTCCGGCCTCCCGCGCCTCCCGTTCCAGACCGTAGACGAACCAGAGGAGGCGGGTGACGTCGTGCCCCCGGTCGAACAGGTCTCCGAGGAAGGCGACCACGGCGCTGCCGCCCGTCCAGCGCAGTTCCGCGTCGATCAGGCCGGCCAGGCCGAGCAGCGAAACGACGCGGTCGAATTCGCCATGCACATCTCCGAACACGAACACCGAGTCGTGGCCCGTGAAGTCGATTTCCGGGGGCAGGGGCTCCGCCCGGATCCGGGTTCGGTGTAGCGCCGCGGCTCCGCCGGCGCCGTCCGGATGTTCCGCTCCGTATTCGAGCGTGACTTCCGGCGCTTGCACCCGCAGGCGAGCCGCGTGGGCGTATCCCCGGTCCGTCCTCCGCTCATCGACCACCCGTCCACCTACGATGGCCCGAACGAGACCGGGCCGCTCCTGTTCCGTCAGCCAGCGCACTTCGAGGCCTCGGCCGCCGAACGCGACGTAGAGTCCGTACTCCCCCGCGACGTGCCAGGCGGGCTGCCCCGTTCGCGCAGGAGACCCGGCTGGCGGCGTCGCGCCGCCGGAGGCGGGCGCGGAGGCTCCCGTCCACCCCGCCCCCGCGGCGGCGACGGCACAGCCCAGCAGACCGGACATCCGACGCCCAGGCCTCAGGGGATCAGCCCGTACCGGCCGTCATCGACCCGCTCCAGCAAACGGACGATGCGCCGGTGCATGGCGCGGATCTCCCGCTCCGTGAGGCCGAGCTGAATCCGCTCAGCGTCGCGCCGAACCCCGCGGCCGGGGTCGAGGTTCTCCGTCGGCTCCACCTCGACGAAATTTCCGTCCCGTATCTCGAGCTGGACGAGGACCCCGAATTGCGCCTGCAGCCCCTCGAGCGAGAGGCCGCGCAGCCGGTCGATGGCGGAGGCGGGGTAGCGGTCGAGTTGCAGATCGCGCCACTGCGTGCCGCGGTTGCTCTCTTCGCTTGCGAACGCCACGCCGTTGTCCACGCTGAACACGCGGGGCCAATCGGGATCCATCGACTGCATGAAATTCCCCTGGTTCGAGTCGCTGTGGCCGATGGCGTAGGTGAGGAGGTTGAAGTTCCCGAGCAGGCGCTCGTAGACCTCGTCCGCCTCGATGCGGTCTTCGTCGGGCAGCTCTTCGGGAAGGTCGACGTTGAACATCCAGTACTGGAGGGCGACGAGAGTCATCGGCCATTCGTCGAACGTCCGCTCGGGAGGGTTGGCGGCGTCTCCCGCCCGGGCGAGGGTGGCCTGGACGACATCGAGGGGAAACGCGCGGATCGCGGTCGGGGGCACGACCATTTCCCGCTCGTCGAGGAAGAGGGTCTGGACCTCGTAGGCCGCCAGTTCGTAGCGGGGCCGGTTGTTGAACTCGTCCGCGCCCTCGCGGGCCGGGGCGTACTTGACCCCGAGCACGTGATCGCCGGATTGCAGCGTCACGCGATAGGTGCGCTCGCCGGGAAGACCGCGGGACGGCTGTACGTCGAGGACCTGGATTTCCCCTTCGCGGAGGACCCTTTCGATCTCGGGGATGGGGAGCAGGAAGTTCGCGTCCTGGGCCGCCGCCGGGGCCGGCGCCGCAACGGCGGAGACCGCCGCGACGAAGACCAGGGGGCGGAGCAGATGGGCGCATCGCATCATTTCGAAGCCTCCTTCCCTGCGGGACCCGTGGACTGCCGAAGCGGCAGGACTACGTCGAATGTCGTCCCGCGTCCCGGTTCGCTCTCGACCGAGATGTCTCCTCGGTGCTGGTGTACGATCTGGAGCGTGATCGCGAGACCCAGCCCCATGCCGATTCGCTCGCCCTTGGTCGTGAAGCCGGGTTCGAAGATCTCCCCGATGACGTCGCGCGGGATGCCCCGGCCCGTGTCGGCGACCCGGACGTGCGCGCGGTCCCCTTCCGCGCGCGTCCGGATCGTGAGTACCCCGCCGCCGTGCATGGCCTGGGCCGCGTTGTGCACGAGGTTCATGAACACCTGGTTGATCCGGTTCGGATGGCACACCACGGGCGGCAGCTCTCCGAAGTCCCGGACGACCTCGATCTCCTTCAGCTCGTGGCCCAGAAGGGCCAGCGTGCCCTCGATGCCTTCGTGAAGGTCGACGGGGCGAGGCTCGGAGGTCGTGGGCCGGCCGAAGTTCCGCAGGTTGCGTACGAGGTTCACCATGCGCTCCACGGCGATGCCGTTCGTTCGCAGCACCGATTCCGTGGCCCGCACGACCCTTCGGACTTCGTCGAGTTCGTCCGGCGTGACGACTTCGTCCTCGAGGATCTTCCCGAGCTTGAGGAGCGCGCGCTCGATGACGTGGTGGTTGCTGTTCAGCGCACCCAGCGGAGTGTTGAGTTCGTGCGCGATCCCTGCGACCAGCATGCCCAGCGTCGCGAGCCGGGCCTGCGTGATCTCCCGGGCGGTCGGCCCGAGTCCCGGCTCACTCACAGAAAGGCCTGTATCCAGCGTTGCCGAAGGCCGGCGAGTTCGTCGTTGGCCGCCTCGAGCTCGGCCATGCGTTCGGTCAGCGCGCGGAAGAGGAGGCTTCGTTCGACTCCGTTGCGGATGGCGAAGGCGAGCGCGTCGTTGTTCCACGGCTTTTCGAGGTACTGGTAGAGCCCGGCCTCGTTGATCGCCAGGATGGCGTTTTCCTTGTCGGCGTAGCCCGTGAGCAGGATCCGGGTCGCCTCCGGCCTCATCCTGCGGGCTTGCGTCAGGAACTGCACCCCGTCGAGTTCGGGCATCATGAGGTCGGCCACGATCGCGTGGACCGGCTCCTCCTCCAGGTGGGTCAGCGCGTCGCGCGCGGACGTGAAGGGCAGCACGAGGTGGTCCGTTTCCAGCTCCAGGAACCCCTTAATGGCGTCCACGACCATGTCCTCGTCGTCGACGACCATCACGGTGCCGGCGTCCGGTCTGATCTCATCCATGTCGGATCATGTCATCGCCAGGCCGCGAACGCGACTCGCGAGTCCGCCGAGCAGGTCGAGGCCGAGTTCGGGGTGGTCGATGAGAAGGTCCCGGAAATCCTCACGGGTGATGCGCAGCACGCGGGTGGACTCGACGGCGCGCGCTTCGACCAGACTCGGGTGTTCGTCGATCAACGCCCACGTCCCGAACGCTTCCCCATCCGTGATGGAGATCGATCCCTCCCCCGCCCCCTCGAGCGAAACTTCACCGTGGATCACAAGGTAGAGGGCGTCCGTCGGCTCCCCCCTCCGGATGAAGATGGCGTCGGGCCGCACCTCCACCTCCCTTGCGATGGAGGCGAGGAGCGCGAGTTGCCGACTCTCCACGCCCGAGAGGAGATCCACGCTCTGCAGGCGGAACACTTTTTCGATCAGTTCCATCTCTTCCTCGTCTCGTTCGTCCCCAGGATCCTGCGCGCGGGTCTCCGCCCGTCGCTCGAGTCGGCGGGCCAGCAGCGCCAGCGCCGGTTCCGCCGGCGTGAACCCGCGGAGGGCCTCCCCGATCCCGTCGCCGCCGGTTTCGAAGGACGTCCAGAGCGCGCACCTCGCGATCCAGGCGTCCTCATCGTCCCACAGCTCCCGCAGAACCTCTCCCGCCTCGCGCGAGGGCCGTTGCGGGGCCTCTTCCGCAAGCACCGGCCTGAGATCGGAGAACGTGCGGTGCCCGACCGTCGTCTCGATCCATTCCAGCGCGTTCGCACGGCGGCGCGGCTTTCCGCTCTCAAGCGCCAGGTAGCTGCGCCGCATCGGCTGTTCCGGATATACGAGCCCAAGCCACCGGAAGACACTCGCCCGCCGATCCCTTCTCGCCTGGTCGAGCGCCCGGAGGAGCAGTGTTCCGGGCATCGACGCCGGCACGCCCTCGAGCGCGGTGGCGGCGCGGGCGTAGCGCCGGGACGCCTGCACCTCGCGCTCTACGGCCTCGAGTACTCTCTCCGCCGGGAACGTGAGGTGATCATGCCGCGTTCGCAGCCGATGGAGCGACACGAGGGCCTGGTCGTCGAGCGCCTGTTCGGTTGCCGGCAGAAGATAGGAGGTGATGAGGGCGTCGATCGTCGCGGGCGTCGCGATCTCGCCGAGCACGCTGGCCACGCCCCTGCGCACCCAGGGGTCGACGGACGGGTCCGAGAGTGCCGCCAGCAGAGGCGTGACGATCTCCTCGCCGCGCCCCGCGAGGCCGTCGCGAGCCGCGTTTCGCGTCCGGGGGATCGCCAGGGACGCGATGGCCGCCTGCACGAGGGCCGGCTGCGGAAGCCGGGATGCGCTTCGCACGGCCGCCGCCGCGACATCCTCGCGAGGATCGGAGATGAGTTCGACGAGGATGTGCTCCACCGCCGGATGCCCGGGGACGAGCCCCGCCGCCATCGCCAACTCGCGGGCGCCGGGTCCTTCGAGCGCCCCGCTGTCATGTTCCCGCAGCAGGTGCTCGAAGCGGGGGGTCGCGATGCGTTCGGCGCGCGCGGCGCCGAAGTCGCTGAAGAGGCAGTCGAGCGCGGCCGAGCGGGCGTTCGTCGACTCCGAGTCGAGGAGGGGGATGAGGACATCGCGGGCGCGCGGCGCAGCCTTCAGGGCGAGGAGCCGGGCCGCGGCTCGCCTCACCGCCGAATCCGGGTCCTCGAGCCGGGCCCGCACCGCCCCTTCGTCCGAAAGGCCGGGAGCACGCGACAGCGATCGCAGCGCTCTCGCCCGAAGTCCGGGGTTCTCGTGTTCGAGCAAGCCGTACAGTTCCGGGGAGAGCGCCTCGATATCCCCCGGCGTCGCGCCGCGCAGCAGGTCGAAGGCGAACGCGACCTTCAGCGGCCGCTCGTCCCCGAGCGCCTCCCGCGCGAGCGCCAGCGCGCCCACGTCCTCCATCGACACGAAGGTCCCGCGCAGGCTCGCGAAGCGCCCCTCGAAGGATTCCGCGAGACTCGTGACGTACGACTTTCGCACCCTGAGGAAGGCGAGCAGCAGGACGCCCGCCAGGGCCACGCCGACGACCCCGAGGATGATGAGCCGGCCCATGATCGAAAGGCCGGCTAGAGCGAGCGAGGGAATCATGATGAGGACGCCGGAAAGCGCCTTCCCCAGCCCCTTCTCCACCGCCACGTCAATGTACGACTTCGCCTTGAGCTTGATGTCCTCCGGGACGGGGACATAGAGGATCTCGCGGCCCGTGCGCTCGGCGGAATAGCGGAACGTCTTTTCCGTCGTCCGGGCCCCGACGGCGACGGCGAGCGCGGCGGTGGACAGCCACACGGCGGCGGCGAGCGCCCCGGTCGCGAGGATCACGGCCACCGGGAAGATGATGACGGCCACCGCGGCGCCCCAGCGGCGCAGGACCGGACGCAACGCGAGGAGGACGACGATCGGGAGCCACTGCGTGAGCACGTCGACGAAGGCCAGGAAGCCGGCGATCGCGCCCAGATCCGTGAAGACCTCGCGCGTGAGCGTGTTGTACTGGTAGTCGATGAACTGCTTGACGACGATCGTCAGGAGCACGGTGGCCGCGATAAGCCGCACCTGCGGGTGCGCCGCCATGCGCCGCAGGTCGCTGCGCTCGAGTTCGGGATCTTCGGCGTGCGCATACTCCGATGGCGGCTCCGGCGGCTCCCGCGACCAGACGAGAGCGAGGCCGCCCGCCAGCGCGAGGAGCGCGACGCCCGCCACGAGAAGCAGGTTCTCGGACGGACCGCCGCCCGAGGTGAATACGGTCGTGAGGAGCGCTCCGAGCGTGGCCCCGGCCGAACCCGAAGCGATGACGATCGGATAGGCGCGCTTCGCGTCCCGCGCGTTGTAGAAGATCTGCGTCGCGATGTAGAAGTGCGTGACGAGCGAGGCCGCCAGCACGTCGTACCAACCGTAGAAAACAAGCCCGAACCACGCCTCCCCCGGCTGGTAGAGGAGGCGGAAGGCGACCATGCTGAGGGCGAAGAACGCCGCGGTCAGGGGGATGAGGCGGCGCCACGAGATGCGGTCCGAGAGGAAGTTGTAGAACGGAGCGACGACCACGACCGCCGCGCTGATGAAGTACACCTGGTAGAAATCGCCCGCGGCGAGCCCCGAGAGGGCGAAGGCGCTGCGCAGGGGACGCAGGATTCCGATGACGAAGAGGACGAGCGCCGCCAGACCCATCATGGCGAACAGCTTCCCCGCCCCAGCTCTCCGCGCGAAGATCCCTCGGAACGTCACGTCGTCTCCGCCGCCGGGGTGGCTTCGACCTCGCGGGCGGTCCATCTTTCGGGACTTCGGGGCGTGGCGCAGTCCGGTAGCGCACCTGCTTTGGGAGCAGGGGGTCGCCGGTTCAAATCCGGCCGCCCCGATTCAACGCACGCAAGGTCACCGCAGCACTTCCCTTTCGATCCATCCCCTGGCCTGTCGGATCGCCCTTGCACGGTGGCTCGTCGCCGTCTTCACCGTCGCGGGCAGCTCTGCGTAGGTGCGGTCGTGGCCCTCCGGCACGAAGAGCGGGTCGTAACCGAAGCCTCCCGAGCCGCTCGGCCGTCGCGCGATCCGGCCGCGCACGATCCCCTCCACGACTTCGTGGCGCAGATCGTCGGTGAGCGCAACCGCGCAACGATAGTGGGCCCCGCGACGCCCCGCGTCCACATCTTCCAGCTGCTCAAGCAGCCAGCGGTTGTTCGCTTCATCCCGCCCCCAGCGCGCGACCCGGTCGGCCGGCGCGAAACGCCGGGTCCGCACGCCCGGGCCGCCGCCGAGGGCGTCCACGCAAAGGCCGGAATCGTCCGCGAGCACGGGGAGGCCGGACCGGCGGTGAAAGTACTTCGCCTTGGACAGGGCGTTGCGCGCGAAGGTGTCGAAGGGTTCGAGGTCGTCCTCTTCCTCGTGTTCGGGAAGGCCGAGATCCTCCGGGCCAAGCAGCCGGACGGGAAGATCGGCGAGGAGGCCGCGAATTTCGCGGAGTTTGTGGGCGCTGCGCGTGGCGACGAGGACCGGAGGCCGGTTCAGTCCGCCCAAAGACTCTCCGCCGTGAGACTCTCCGCGAACTCCGGGTAGACCTTCCACAGGTATCCGCCCATGACGAGCGCCGCGAGGATGTTCCCGACGAGGATCGACCACCAGGCGAGTTCCTCGAGGATCCAGCCGCCCAGCATCGCGACCATGGCGACGAAGAAGACCTCGAAGACGACGAACAGCACGATGATGCCGAGGGCCAGCGGCGGGAACCTGGACACCTGTCTCGCGAGGCCGGAGACCGCGACGCCGAACAGCACGAAGAAGGCGAAGTGGGCGAGCGTGTAGCCGAGGACCGGCGCGAACGAGATCTCGACCGCGGCCGGCGTCGGGGCGCCGCGGAAGAGGACCGTCGCCAGCGCCGCCGGCGTATAGAGCGGCTGCCGGAGCACGGCGTCGATGATGAGGAACCAGCACGCGACGACGAGCGCGCCGAGCACCCCGGCATAGATCCCGTGCCGCGTCACCCGGTGCGTCTGGAGGAAGTTCATCATCCCCACGATGCCGGGTTCGGAACTCACCCAGTGCATGTGGGTGAACATCACGACTCCGGCGAGCGCGTTGCCGAAGAAGACGGCCGGCCATCCCGGCGCGGACATCACGAGCCCGGCAGGCGCCCGGATGAGTCCGAGGTAGAACGCGAGCGAGCAGACGAAGAGCCCGTACAGGGCGCCAATGAACACGTTGCGGGGAAGGCCCGCCCATTGAACGAGCGCCGCGGCCAGCATCCCGAGCCCGGCCCAGGCGGTGAAGTGGATGAGGGTGAAGCCCGCGACGATCGCGGTCGTGGGTTCGACCTCCGCGCGGCTGATGATCGCCCCCCAGAGGAAGGCGGGAGTCTGCAGCGGGGTCCCCTGCCCGAGATCGTAGAAGTAGAAGAGCACGGCAAGGACGAAGCCGCCCAGCAGCCCACCGACGAGCCCCGCCCGGATCCTGCGCCTGAGGGTCAGCATGCGGAATCCGGGTCGGCCGCGCGGGCCGCTTCCCATTTGCGCTGTTCTTCCAGGGCTCTTTCGACCTCCCGCTGCCGTTGACGGCGGCGCGCCCGGAAGATCCCGCCCCCGATCACGACGAGAAGCAGGTAAGGCATCGCTGCCATGAATACGAACATCAGGACGTAACCCGCCTGTTCGTCCGGCGTATGCTGCATCTGCGGGGCCGCCGCGAGGGCGGCGAAGGTGTTCAGCACGGCTGCTACAGCTTGTCGAGGACGAGCACCGCCATCAGCAGTGGAAGATACAGAATCGAGGCCCGGAACAAGCCCCGGGCGTTGGCCGGCGTCGCGGCGCAGGCGAACCGGAACGCGGTCCACAGGAAGAATCCCCCGAGGACGAGCGCGACTGCGAAGTAGACGACGCCCGTGAAGCCGAGAACGCTCGGGAGCAGGCTCACGGGGATCAGGGTGAGCGCGTAGAGCAGCGCCTGGCGACGCGTCTGCCGACCCTCGAAGTCGCCGACGGAGAGCATGCGAAGCCCCGCCGCCTCGTAGTCGTCCCGCAGCAGCCACGCCAGAGCGAGAAAGTGCGGCAGCTGCCAGACGAAGAGGATCGCGAACAGCGCCCAGCCGCCGAGCCCGAACTGCCCGGTGGCGGCGGTCCAGCCACCGAGGATCGGCAGCGCGCCGGGCACCGCGCCCACCACGGTGGAGAGCGAGTGCACGCGCTTGAGTGGCGTGTAGACGAAGTCGTAGGAGATGAAGGTGGCGAGCGCGAGGCCCGCCGTGATCGGATTGACCGCGAGCCACAGCCAGACGATCCCCGCCGCGGCCAGGACCCCGGAGACGACCGCGGCCGGCGGCGCCGCGATCCGGCCGGCCGGCAGGGGCCGCGCGCGGGTTCGCCCCATGAGCGCGTCCACATCCCGTTCCAGCACCTGGTTCATCGCGCTCGTCCCGGAGGCGACGAGCGCCACGCCGGCCATGGCGTGGGCGAACACTGCGAGGTCGAAGCTCGCTGCGCCCAGGAGGAAACCGGCGGCCGCGCTCGCGACGACGAGCGCCGTGATGCGCGGCTTCGTGAGCTCCACGTACGAGGGGAGCGTCCCGCGAATCGAGTGGACCCCTCTCGAGATCCCGTCGAGCGGGATCCGGGCCTTCAGAAGACTCCCGGCCTCCACGGCGGGGTCGGCGCCTACACGTACTCCATCATGATCGCGATGATCATGATGGCCACGGCCGGCAGCGGCGCCAGCGCGACGAGCCGCAGGCGGTTGGGCTCGAACTTCAGGTGCATGTAGTACAGCGCGACGAGGAGCGCCTTCCAGACGGCCATGATGAGCAGCGACACCACGATCATCCACTTCGGGATCGCCAGGAAGGCCACCAGCACCTCGAGAATCGTGAGAATTGCCAGGTACAGCCAGATGAGCATGTACCTCGGATGCTCGTGCGCATGATCGTCCGCGGCGCTCGCCGCGTGTCCTCCGGCTTCACTCATTCGTTCGCTCCGTAGCTCTCGGCGCCGACCGGCCCGGCGCGGCCAGGTGTCGACACTAGATCAGGTATACGATCGTGAACAGGATGATCCACACCAGGTCGACGAAGTGCCAGTAGAGGCCGAGCACCTCGATCCCGTGCGTGTCGTCCGCCCCCCAGTGCCCCCGCCAGGCGCGGATCGTGGCCCACGCGAGGCAGATCACGCCCAGCAGGACGTGGAAGCCGTGAAAGCCCGTCATGGTAAAGAACGTGGCCCCGTACAGTCCGGCCGCGGGCGTGAACCCGTGGCTCCCCTGCCAGGACTGGTGCAGCACGAGTTCGGTGTACTCGTAGACCTGCACGCCGAGGAAGGTCGCCCCGAGGATGGTCGTCGACAGGAGCCAGAGCTTGATCCCCCTCTGGTCGCCCTCCTGCGCGGCCGCGAACGCCTTCACCATCGTCACCGAGCTGCAGATGAGGAGGAAGGTGTTGAACGCGGTCACCGGGACGTTCAACACGTCGCCGGGTTCCGCCCACGTGTCGGCGGCTCCGAACCGGAGCACGACGTACGAGCCGATGAGGCCCGCGAAGAACATCACCTCCGAGCACAGAAACACCCACATTCCCACCTTCTGGGTGTAGACATCGAGTCCTCTCTCGGGGACCCGGCCTGCGGTCGCGGCGTGTGCCATCTCGTCAGTTCCCTTCCAAGCGATTTGGTGACATGCGATTCAGTGGCTGCCGGCGGCCGGGCTCACGACATCCGGCCGTTCGTTCTGCGCCAGCCAGTCCTTGTCCTCCACATCCGGGTGGCTGTACTCGTGCGGACCGTGGTAGACGACCGGGATCTCCTCCCAGTTGCCGTGCTTGGGCGGCGAGGGCGTCTGCCACTCCAGCGTCGTCGCGTTCCACGGGTTCGCCCCGGCCATTCTCCCCTTCTTCAGGCTCCAGAAGAAGTTGAACGCGAACAGGAAGCCGGAGGCGAAGAGCCCGAACGCCGCCCATGAGATGAGCGCGTTCGTGTCCTCGATCCCCTGCAGGTGCGCGTAGCCGGTGGAGTCGTAGATGCGCCGCATCATCCCCACCATCCCCACGCCGTGCATCGGGAAGAAGACCACGTTGAAGAGGATGAACGTGAGCCAGAAGTGGATCTTGCCCATCGTCTCGTCCATCATCCGGCCGAACATCTTCGGATACCAGAAGTAGATCGCGCCGAAGAGCGCGAACAGGCTTCCGCCGAAGAGCACGTAGTGGATGTGGGCCACGATGAAGTAGGTGTCGTGGATGTAGATGTCGACCGGCGTCGAGGCCATGAAGACGCCCGACAGGCCGCCGATCGCGAACATCGCCACGAACCCGATCGCGAACAGCATGGCCGAGTGGAGCTGGAGGTTCCCGCGCCACATCGTGCCCATCCAGTTGAACGTCTTGATCGCCGAGGGCACGGCGATGAAGAGCGTCGAGACCGTGAACGTGAGCCCCAGCATCGGGTTCATCCCGCTCTGGAACATGTGGTGGCCCCAGACGATGAAGCCGAGGAAGGCGATCGAGACGAGCGCCAGCACCATCGCCCTGTAGCCGAACACCGGCTTCCGTGAACCCACGGAGAGGATCTCGGAGGTGAAGCCCATGGCCGGGAGGATGAGGATGTAGACCTCCGGGTGACCGAAGAACCAGAACAGGTGCTGCCACAGGAGCGGCTGCCCGCCGCCTTCGGGCAGGAAGAAGCTCGTCCCGATCGTCTGGTCGAAGACGAGCATGATCCCGGCCGCCGACAGCACCGGCATGGCGAGGAGCGCGAGGATGGCCGTGATGAACAGCGACCAGATCGTTAGCGGCATGCGCATCCAGGTCATGCCGGGAGCGCGCATGTTGATCGTCGTCGTGATGTAGTTCACCGAGCCCAGGATCGAGGAGAGCCCGATGAAGACGAGCGCGGCCAGCCACATGATCTGGCCCAGGCCGACGCCCGACAGGTCGGGACGGGCGCTGAGCGGGGCGTACAGCGTCCAGCCGGCCCCCGCCGCGCCGCCGATCACGAAGAAGCTGGCGAGGGTGAGGATCCCGGCCGGCACCATCAGCCAGAAGGAGAGCATGTTGAGCCTCGGGAACGCCATGTCGTGCGTCCCGAGCTGAAGCGGGATGAGGTAGTTCGCCCACACGCCCACCAGCATCGGCATGATGGCGAGGAACACCATCACCGAGCCGTGCATCGTGACCAGGGCATTGTAGAACTCGGGCAGGATGTACCCGCTCGCCACCATGGTTTCCGGGAAGATCCCGCCCAGCGGCAGCTCGCCCCGCGCCGGCCACGCGATCTGGTATCGCATGAGCATCGCGAGCAGTCCCCCGATCATGAGGAAGAAGAGCGTGTAGATCAGGAACTGGATCGCGATGACCTTGTGGTCGGTCGAGAAGATGTACTTGCGCAGGAACGACTGCTCGTGCTCCTCGTGCAGGATCGCCTGCCCCGTCGCCTCCGCTACGATCGTCGCCATATCAGCCTTTCTCGATCACTGGGCGGTCGCCTGGCCGGCCTGCCAGGCGTCGAAGTCCGCCGCGCTGTGCACGGTTACGCTCGCCATCATGTAGTAGTGGCCCAGGCCACATAGCTCGGCGCACGCGATCTCGAAGTCCCCGGTCTGGGTCGCGTCGAACCACACCGGGATGGTCATGCCCGGCACCGCGTCCTGCTTCACGCGGAGTTCGGGGATGAAGAAGGAGTGGATCACATCCTCGGACTCGAGCAGGATCGTGATGTCCTCGTTCACCGGGAAGTGGAACTGGTTGCGGACGGTGAAGTCATCTCCGGTGCCCAGCGTCCGATCCATGCCGGGATAGGTGATGTTCCACTCGAACTGCTTGCCCACGACGAGGAACTCGAGCGCATCCTCCGGCCGGTTGGAGCTCCCCTTGATGTCGTCCCAGACCATGGCCGAGTAGGCGCCGAGGATCGCGATGATGATGGCCGGGATCACCGTCCAGATGATCTCCACCTTGTTCGATCCGTGCGTGTAGTGCGCCCTCGCCCCTTCACGTCCGCGATACTTGATGCAGAACCAGAGAATCCCCCCCTCCACGAGGAGAAAGGCGATCCCCGTGATGACGAGGATGATCCAGAACAGCTGGTCGATCACAATGCCGAATGTCGAGTAGTTCGGGGGCAGCGCCCAATCCACGAGCTATCTCCTTCCAGGTGATCCCTTCAATTGAACGGAACGCGGGCGGGACCGGCCGGCGCGCGGGCCGCCGGTCCCGCCCCTCGCGTTACTGCGTGCGCTCCACCCGGATGCGGTCGGTGCCGTGCTTGATGACCAGCGCGTCACCCATGGGGACGTCGGCGCCCATCATCTCGCCGCTGTAGTCGAACGACGCCTCGGCCGTCCCACCCGCCGTGACGGTCACGCTCGCCGTCATCGTGCCGAACTCTTCGTGCCACGCCGTCATCGTGTAGTCGCCTGCCGGGACGTTGGCGATCGAGTAGCTCCCGTCGGCGCCCGTCACCGCGAAATACGGGTGGTCGACAACGCCGATGTACGCTTGCATCCAGCCATGCACGTCGCAGCGCACCGGCACCATGACTTCCGCTACCTGGAAGCGCTGCGTGCTCGTGATCCCGGCCCGGGGCTGGCTGATGTTGAAGCCGCGGTTCTCGGTCGGGGTGGCATTGATGTTGTGGAGCAGGTTGTCGCTGTTCGAAATCTCGATGTCCTGCCCGCTCTGCACGCCGAGCACGTGCGGCGTGTAGCGGCAGTTCACCTGGTCGAGCGCCGCCGCGCCCGACGCGGCCGGCGCGCCGGAGACGCCCTCGCTCAGGTAGACGAACACGTTGGCGAGGCCGCCTTCGGACACGAGGACGTTCTGCGCCATCGGCCCGTCCGCGCCGTAGCCGGCGGCGCAATCCTCCTCGGCCGACATGTCGATGGCCTCCATTGTCGGGACCATCCCGCCGAAATTGGCCATGCCCGCGATGGTGCCGACGGTCGACGGATCCACCGCGGCGGCGGCCGGCGCCGCCTCGCCCGCGTCGTCCCCCGCGCCTTCGGACGATCCGCCGCCGCCGCCACACGCGGCCATCGCTGCGACGGCCAGCAGGGCGGCCGAACGGTTCCAGAAATGCGATCGCATTGACTTACCTCCCGTACAAAAAACGTTGCGCTATCGGCTGTTGAGAGCCCTTCCCCGTTGCTTCATCCATCCCTCCGGCGGTCCTGGGCCCGGCGCACGAGAACGAGACCGAAGGCCCCCGTCAAGAGCATGGCCAGCAGGGGCGTCACGACGACCGTGCTGGATGCCGGAGGTTCGAGGAGAATGTAGTACCATGTGCTCACGGAACTGCGCTTTCCCGCCTCGGCGCTGGATCCATCCCACGCCTGGAAAGCGATGGGCGTCGGAGTGCCCTCGGCAAAATCGAGGCCGTCGCTTTCGACTTCGATCGAGCGGCGGAGATAGAGCGTCCAGCGCCCCTCCTCCCACGTCGCTTCTCCCGCTACCGGGTCCTCCGCGAGCGGTTCGACGGAGTCCAGTCCCCGCCCGCGTCCCGCGCCGACGCCGGTTTCCGAATCCCACGTCCAGAGATAGACCGGCTCCCGGGCGTCCCCCATGAGGAAATACGGCCGATCGGTGCCCTCCGGCAGTTCGAACGGGAACTGGAGGAGCACAGCGTCCGGGGGCCGCGCGGTCGGCGCGCCGGCGCTGTCGAGAACGATGGGGTCCGCGCCGTCCAGGTCGAGCGCGGCCGTGATCTTGTCCTGCCACTCGTCCCAGTTCGGGTCCGGGCTGTTCGATGGGTCGTTCCACTGCACGCGCAGTGCGATGTCATTTCCGTCGTGGAGCCCCTGCACCCAGAGCCCATCGACCGTCGGCGCGAAGTTGCGCGGCACCTGCACGACCTGGCCCGACATCGGGAAGTAGAAGGCTTCGACGCCCGCCCAGGCCTCTTCCCCACCATCGGCCGGCAGCCCCCCCTCGGCACGCCCGACGCGGATCACTTCCCGCAGCGGCGGCATCTCGCGCGGCCCGAGCGAGGCGAGGTAGTGCGCCAGTTGCCAGACCTCGTCGGGCGAGACGACGCCCGAGTTCATGGCGTCGATCGCCGACGGCATCGGCGTGCCGTCCAGTCCGGTCAACATCCGGGTATGCATGTCCTCGACGCTGCTGCCACCGTTCAGAACCCACGCCTCCGTGAGGTCGGCCGCTCGAATAGGGAGGCCCCGCCAGTCCTCCAGCGTCGGTGCCGAGGTCCCGTCACCGCGCCCGGACAGGCCGTGGCATTCCTCGCACAGCATGGTGAGATACGCCGCCGCGCCCGCCTCGATCGCCGCGGGACCGCCGCCCGGGTCGGACCCGAAGTCCAGCGGTTCCGGCGCCGGCCCCTGGGCGAAGAACCTCGAGAAGCTCTTCAGGTAGACGATGACGTCGTCGATCTCCTGGTCCGAGAGATTGGGCCAGCCCGGCATCGTCGTACCCGGGAGCCCGTTCTCGATCGCGAACCGGATGTCCGCGTCCGTCGGGAGCTGTCCGCTCCCGGTCGTCCGGATCTGGTAGAGAGCCTGCGTGAAGTCCCGCGGCCGCGGCAGCATCGAGGCGGCGGCGGAGCCATCCCCCTGCCCGGTCTCGCCGTGACATTCGGCGCACCAGCGGTCGTACACGACCTTGCCCGCGGCGGCCGCATCCTCCTGCCCCGACAGCGGGGGCGCGGCGGAAACGGCGAGGATGGCGAACCCGCCAAGCGCGAGCATCCCGAAGGCGCTGCGTCGGAGCGCCGTCATTCGTGGCCCCCTTCCCCTTCTTCCTCCCATGTGCGCGGCGTGAACCCGGTCTGGTCGTAGAGATAGAGAATCGTTGCCCAGATCTCGTCCTGCTCGAGGATCGTCTCCCAGGCCGGCATGGCCGAGTCCCATGGGGTCCCCTCGCGCGGGAGGCCGGGACCGCCCTTGACGATACGCCAGAACACGTAGCTCTCGGTGAGCTGGGGCAGGTTGCCGGAACTCGTGAAGTCGGCGGGGACCGGGTTGAAGGCCGGCGCGTAGTGTCCCTGGCCGTCGAGCAGGTCGCCATGGCAGGGCACGCAGTTGCGGACGTAGATCCGCTTTCCGACCGCCAGGTGCTCCTCCATGGAGCCTTCCGCGTGCAGCGGGTTCTCGAGCCCCGTGAGTTCGATCGCCTCCCCGCGGAAGGTGAGCTGGTTCGGCGGCGCGGGGTGCACGGAGCGCAACGTGGCCGGCGCCGCGTAGCTCGGCCTCACGTTCTGATAGGCGAGCCAGCCGACGAGGACCGGAAGCGCGACCATGAGGATCCCCCGCAGCGTCTTCCGGTCGCGCGCGACCATGGTCTCGTGGATCGGCTTCTTGAAGCTCTTCCAGCGCGCCTCGTCCGCGCTCATGTAGAGGACGATGCCCACCAGAACGGTCAGCATGTACTGCAGGATGACCGAACTCGGCACGGGAGCGCTCGCCACGCCGATCACCGGCAGCACGTATCCGATCACCCACTCGAACGCGACGTAGGACACGACGATGACGATCGCGCCCTGCCAGAACGGATGGGACAGGTAACGCCTCATCGGCTACCTCCCGCGCTGTCGGGCGGGACTTCCGGCGCGTCGCCGGGCGCCTCCGCGCCGGCCCCCGCGCCTCCCACGAAGAAGTTCACCAGCACGTCGAGTTCCACCGGCGACATGAGATCGCCGAAGATCGTCGGCATCGTCCCGGCGAAGGCCGAGTATTCCTCGTTGATCGTCGCCATCGGATCCACGATCCCCTCGAGGACGACGGCGGGATCCTGCCCCCGCAGTTCCTCGAAGGGGGGAGCGACCATGCCTCCCTCCCCGCCGAGGGCGTGGCAGGCGAGACAGCCCTGCGCCGTGATCAGCGCGACCGCGTCGACCTGGCTCGGGTCGGTGACCACGGGAGGCGGCGGAGCGGACGCGGCCGCGTCGTCGGCCGCCAGCGCCGCGGCGAAGTCGTCCGCGTTCACCGTGATCTCGCCGCCCTGCGATTCAAGGAAGGCGACGAGTGTCCACAACTCGGCCTGCGACGAAAGGATGCTCTGATCGATCATGATGGGGTCGAAGCCCTCCACGATGTAGGCCGTCGGGTTGACCAGAGACTCCCACAGGTAGTCCTTGCAACTCTGCCCCGGGACGCGCGTCGCGCACACGCCGCCCACCACCCCGAGGAGGTCCGGAGCGCGCGTGCCGAGGCCGTGGCACGCCGTGCAGCCGCCCGCCCCGGCGTAGATCTCCTCACCGATCGCCGCCAGTTCCTCGGGCGGCATGTCCGCGCTGAGCACGATCTCCCTGGGGACCGCCGACTGCACCTGCGGGATCACGTTCGCCACGAAGGTGAACACCGCCAGCGTCGCCACGACCGTGAACAGGATCTTCAGGTTCGTCATCTACTCTTCCCGTCCTCGCACCACCGTCCTCGCGTTCCCTTCCCGGCCATCGCCTAGTCCACGTCGCCGAGGGAAGGCGCCGGCACCGGATCGCCGAGCGCGGCACGCCCCTGCCCGGCCTTCACCTTCGCCTCGGCTTCCTGGTACACGGAGCGTTCCGCCAGGCCGCCGAGCCAGAATATGAGGCCGACGAGCGCGAAGAAGATGAGCACGCAGATGCTGATGATCGTCGCCGCCGGCCCGAGCGCCGGGGTGAACGCCTGCTCGCTCGTGTCCCGGATCACTTCGTAGACGTGCCAGTGCTGCCGGATCCCGCTGCGCGCGAAGCCCATCAGCCCCATGAGCCACGTGAACGTGACCGCGAGGATGAGGAGCGCGTACTGCGACCGGTCCGGCATCCGGCCCCACCGGATCTCGCCCCGGGATTTGGCGCCCCGGAGCATCGCCATGTCGATCCCGATGACGAACAGGATCGTCGCCAGGACCGCCAGCACCTGGTAGACGGAGAAGCCGATCCGCACGATCGCGGTCACGAAATAGCCGTACACGCCGTAGAACACGACGACGACGGCGCACAGCGCGAAGGCCGCCCCTTGCAGCATCGTCCCCGCGCGGGCCCATGGCACCACGGGATCCTTGTTCGCCCTCCGGTACATGAGGAAGGAGAGGAACGTCGTCAGGATCATGAGGTTGACGGCCGTGTTCTTCGCGCTCATCACCCCGAGCACCTGCAGGAACGGGTGCCGGATCCCTCCCATGGCGGCGATCTCGTCCCGGTCCGCGATCATCGTGTTGGGCGTGGCCCATACGATGACGCCCAGGACCAGCACGAGCAGCATCCACTTGATGTAGGGCTGGAAACGTTCCGCCCCCGGAATCCGCCCCATCCCGATCCACAGGTAGTAGTTGCCCGCGAGGAAGAGGATGCCGATGAGGAAGGCCTGGATGATCCAGAGCCAGCTCATGAAGCCGCCCATCATCGTGATGCCCATCTGCTGGCTGAACTCGTAGATCTCCCGTCCGAGCCAGTAGCCGGCGAAGGGGAGGACGATGAGCGCGCCGATCGCGATGAGGTTTCCGGTGTAGCCCATCCAGTCGTAGTGCGCGCGTTCCTCGTCGGTCTTGCTCGTAAGGAAGCGGTACGCCGCGTAGGCGCCGACGATCGCGCCGCCGAACACCACGTTCGCCAGCAACCGGTGGATGTTGATCGGCATCCAGGTCGCGTTGTTGATCGCGCTCCACAGCTGCACGGTCTGCGGCGCAGTGTCCGCCGTGAGTCCCTCCGGAGGACTCATCATGTAGGTGAGCCACCCGTTCGCGATGAACATGACGATCGTGCCCCAGACGTTGAGCATGATCCCCAGGCACCAGTGGACCTTCTTTGCGGCGCCCTTCTTCCACGCGTCCCACCCGTAGTAGTAGAGATAGAGCGTGAACGATTCGAGGAAGAAGAGGCCGGCGTACACCCACATGGACGGAGCGAAGATCGCCGTGAGGTACGCCCAGAAGCGCGGGTAGAGGGTCGAGAGGAAGAAGACGAGGATCGCGCCCCAGATCGCGGTCGCGCTGTAGGCCACGAGCAGGAGGCGGGTGAATTCCTTCGCGAGCTTGTCGTACTTCTCATCCCCTCCGAACATCCCGATCGCCTCGATGACGACGGCGAACATGGGCACGCCGAGCACGAAGGCCGCGAACAGCAGGTGGAGCTGGGCCGCGATCCAGACCGCGCCGCGACGGTCGAGCCCGAGGAAGTTGAACTCCCCGTAGTCGGGACCCGGCGCCTGCGCGAGGAGCGGGATGGCGACCGCCAGTGCGAGGGCGGCGAGCAGTACGCCGCGGGTCGCGACACCACGGGTCATCCAACGCTTCATCGCTTTTCCCCCCGTCCCGCGCTCCGCCGACTGCGGGCGAAGAAGGGCATCCGTTTCGAAAAGTCCACCGGCATGGCCCGGCGGACCTCGGTCATCACATCGAGCGTCACTTCGGCGTATCCGCGCTCGCGGGCGAACTTTTCCACCCGTTCGGCCACCACGCCGCGCACGAAGCTGGGGATGGCGCTGAGCCGCGCATCGGCCTCCGCGCTCCACCGAAGCTTCTGCTCGGCCGCCGAGCCGTACGTGACGGGCCGGCTCGGCTCGATCGCGTCCGCGATGCCGGGCGCCGGCTCGTAGGCGCACGAAGGATCCGGACCGAGCAGGTCTCCGTCCACCGCGTACGCGCGGGCACGGCAGCCGCCGCAGAGCGCGCGGTACTCGCAGCGTCCGCACTTTCCGCCCGGTTCGCCGTTGCGCAGCAGCCGGAAGACCGTCGCCTCGTGCCAGATCTCGCCGAAGGAAGCGTCGGAGAGGTCGCCGGCCACCTCCGGCATGTACGGGCACGGCGTCACCTTGCCCTCCGGCGTGATGCGACAGTACTGGACGCCGCAGGGGCAGCGCGTCCGGTAGTTCAGGAGCGGAGAGTCCGGATCCCGTTCGTACACGTGCCGCATGAGTTGCGGCTGGCACTTGGAGCGGATCATGAGCCGCCCGCGGTAGTCCCGCTGGAGTTCGGCCAGCCGGGTCACGATCGCGTCGTTCTCCGCGGGGGCGAGGCCGCGCATTCCCTCTCCCCGGCCCGTCTCGACGAGGAAATAGACGTTGAGGCAGACGGCGCCCTTCGCATCCGCCCAGGCCGCGATGGCATCGAGTTCGTCCCGGTTCCCGCGCGTGACCGTAAACTGGATGAGGAAGTCGAGGCGGTGCTGTGCCAGCCGGTCGACCGCCGCGAGCGTGTCTTCGAGAGCACCTTCGCCGTGCCGGAAGCGGTCGTGATAGCGCGGATCGAGCGAGTCGACGCTCAGGGCGACCCCCTGCACGCCGGCCGCCTTCAGCGAGGCGATGCGTTCATCGGTGAGTCCGGTGCCGTTCGTGCCCACGGTCACGGTTGCGCCGCGCTCGGAGGCGTAGGCCGCGATCTCCTCGAGATCGGAGCGCACGAGAGGCTCCCCCCCGCTGAGTATGAGGAGCGGGGATGGACTCACTTCGAGGATCTGATCGACGATGCGGAAGCAGGCCGCGGTATCGAGTTCGTTGGCGGCCGCGTGCCAGGATCCGGCGGAAATATAGCAGTGGGCGCAGGCGAGATTGCAGCGGCGCGTCAGGTTCCAGGCGACAACGTGCGGGATCGCGACGTCGGGTTCGGTGCGCGGCGACGCGGCGGCGGGGGCGCCGTCCCAGAGGGGACCGGCGACGGTGGCACTCCGGTGCGCGACAGCTTCCGCGGCCAGCGGAGCCCCGGTCACTTCTCGCGCGATCCCTGCTCCGAAGCGGGACCGACGTCTGCTCCCGATTCGTCTCCCAGTTCCGTGCGCGCGAACTTCTCGACCGCCGCGCGGGCATCGTCGGGCGAGACCATCTTGAAGTCGACGGGACAGTCTTCCGCCTGCTGCTCGATGTCGCGGATGGGACAGCGCGTCACACCGGAGGCCTTCGCCTCTTCGATGAAGCGCTTCATCTCCTCGCTCATGCCGTCGACGCCGGCGGCTTCGGCCCGCGCCTGCTTCGCCTTCAACTCGTTGAACATCACGAGCATCGTGTCGAGGTCGAACTCGTCGGCCGCGATCATCGCGTCCTTGTTCTCGTCCATGACGACCGTCGTCACGCGCCACATGCCCTGGTCGCGGGCGAAGCGCTCGACCGTATTCCGGGCGAGAGGACGCGCGATCAACGGCACGCGCCCCAGACGGTCGAATGCCTCGTGCGTCCAGACGATCGGGTCGGCGGCCGTGCGGTCACGAGGGATCTGGTTATCCGTCACCGGGCACTTCGCCATCACGGGAAGCGGGGTCTCGAAAGCGTCGGCGTCGCTCGTCTCCACGACGGTGCGCTTCATCGCCTCGTTCGCCTTCACCTCCGCGAGGGCGAGTTCCTCCGCATCGCCGATCCCCATCACGAGCTGCATGTGGGTCGGGAGGAGCTTCTTGATCGCCTCGTCGAGGCGTTCGTTGGTCACGACCGGCAACTGGTCGCGGTTCCAGAGCTCCGCCTTTTCCGACTCGGCGTTCCCGCGCCCGTTGGCGGCCTGTCCGACCTCCGCGATCGAAGGGGCCGCGCCGGTCTCGAGCGCGTCGCGCGCCACCTTCGCGGTGCCGCTCGCCCCATTGCCGGCCGCGGCGTCTCCGTCGGGCGGCGGCGCCGCCCGGTACTGCTTCTCATCCTTCGGATTCGGGACGAAGGCGGCCGCGTAACGGCTCCCCGGCCCGTAGTGTTCCAGGACGAACTCCTCGACGGCCTTGCGCGCGATCCCGAGGGCGAACGGCGGCACGCGCAGGATCCTCACCTCCGCCTCGGGCGCCCACTCGAGCCCGGCCTCGCCGTCCTCCTCAATCCAGGGGATCTCTTCGGGCCGCACGTTCTCGGTCCCGATGAGGAGCACGTTCGTATCCGAGAGGTGGACGAGGTTGTCGGCCTGCGAGCCGAGGTCCGTGCCCTCGATGCGGTGCGAGCCGTGGCGGGCCACGACGAGCAGCGAAGGGTCGATCTCGTCGGCCCACTTGAGGAGCGCGTCGAAAGGCTTGCCGATGAGCACCTGCGTCTCGATCTCGACCTCGGGATACTCGCTTGCCATCACCTGGGCCCGCTTGATGTTCGCCTTGCAGAGGCGGAGCAGGCCCTTGTCGATGATGTTGTTGTGGAGTTCTTCCTGTTCCTCGAACTTGAACACCTTCGAGGCCTGGACGGAGAGCACGTCCTTGATGTTGTGGAAGACGACGTGGTGGTATTGCACGTCGAAGGCGCTCGCGATGTAGACCTTGGCGCCGTATTCGCGGGCCATCTCGAGCGCGATCCGGAGTCCCTTGTAGGCGTAGGCCGATCCGTCCACGCCGACGAGCCACTTGCCGCCCTCGAGCGGCCGGTCGTCGCGGATGATGAGCGCGTCCTTCTCGATCCCGCGGAGAGAGCGCGCCACAACGCCGCCGAGGCGGCTCCGCTCCTGGCGCCCGAGACCGTGGGCGCCGATGGCGACGAGGTCGTAGTCGCGACCGGAGGTGCCCGCGAGCTTGTCCTCCTGCTCCTCGTCCTCGGCTACCAGTCGGCCGTTCTCGCCCAGCCTGACGTCCGTACGCTGTTTCTCGCTGCCGTCGTAGTTGTGGGCGATGTTGGGATCGAAGCCGATGAGGCTCGGGAGACGTCCGCCGCCGCGGTTCGCCTCGTTGATGATCTCCTCGTAGTTGATGCCCTCGAGGAGCTGCCGCGTGATGGTCACGCCGGCTTCGGTACAGCGGCGGTGGAGCTGGTCCAGGAAGCTGTCCGAGATGAGCTGGAGCCCCTTCTCGATCAGCTTGTCGTGGATCTTGCGCTGCCGGCGGATCTCGGCCGGTTCCTGGAACTGGGCCGGGAGCCCGATTTCGAGCTGGCGGAACCGGATGTCGTGAAGGCGTGCGGCATAGACGTGAGAGCCGGTGATGCGGCCCCCGAAGCGAGCACAGAGTTCGATGGCGCGGTCTACGGCCCAGTCCGACTCGCGCGAGTTATCGACCGGGGCAAATACCTCTCGATACATGGCGCTCCGTTGGACGGCGTGCTGCGGCCGGTTCACGCTGCTCGCGCCAGCTTCGCCCGGGCCCGAAGCCCGGATGTACGCAGTCCGCGAAGATCGGCCACGGACAAGGAATTCGGCGATGCTGGTTCAAGCCTTTCGGGGTCGCCCGGAGGTCCGGACCCCCGCTTATGGGCCAAGAAGTTGCGGTTGACCACGGGGAAAGTCAAACGCGGTCTAGAGAGTCCTCGGCCAGCGGAGGCGGCGGCTCCAATCCGCGGCAAAAATCGCGGCCCCGAAGGTGACGCCGGCCGCGACGAGAAGGCTGCGAAGCCACACCGAATCGTCCATGGACATCGGCCCGACGGCCGCCCCCAGAGCGGCCCGGAGCGGGGTGTACGGATTCCAGTCGGCGACGAGAGATGTCCAGCCGGGCGCGGGCGTCCGGAAAAAGCCGGCGAAGTGCAGCAGGAGAAGGGAAAGGGCCGCGGAAGCGAGGGCGGCCTCGGCCAGCGACCGGACGGCGGCGGCGATGAGGGGGCCCAGGAGGTTCGCGAACCAGAGTGTTCCGAGGGTCGCCAAAAGAACGAGGGGGGCCGCCCGCAGGCCTCCGGCGGACCACAGGAGGACGAGCAGGGTCGGGACGAGCTGCAGCGTGTCGATCGCGGTTCCGGCCAGGGTCCTCTCCAGCAGCCAGCGGAGGGCCGGATACCCGGCGCGCAGGATCTCGTCGAGCCAGCCGTCCCGTGAATCCCGCACAGCCGGGATCGCCGAGCCGAACGCGCCGAAGAAGACGATGAACACGCCGAACACGGCGACCCGGTGCGGCGCCGCGGCTTCACTCAACGCTACGGGGGTGAGAAGGAGGAGCGGTACGGCCACGTTCCAGGCGAAGAGCCGCCGCCGCCTGAGAGCCGACCGCCACGCCAGACGCCAGACCGTCACGCGGTGTCCTCCGCGGTCTCTTCTAGATCCCGCCCCGTCAGGATCACGAAGGCGTCCGCAAGGCCGGGCTCCCGGACATCCACGGAGACGACGGAGGCTCCGGTGCGCAGCACCCACGCAAGCGTCTCCGGGAGCGCGCGGCTCGGGTCCCGGACCTCGAGGAGCAGGCGGCTTTCCCCCCAGGAGGCGGGGCGCACACCGTCCGGGGCGGGCCCGAGGGCATCGCGGTCGGGACGCCCTCCCGCCGGGAAGCGGATCTCGACCCGTGGGCGGATCCCGATCCGTTCGAGTAGCCGGGCCGGAGTGTCCGCCACCTCGCAACGTCCGTCGACGATGAACGCCACGCGGTCACAGTGCTCCGCGGCGAAGCCGGGGTCATGGGCGGAAAGCACGGCGGTGCCTCCGGCGGCCCGATGGTCGGCGAGCGCGGCGGCGAACGCCGTGCGGCCCCCGGGGTCGAGGCCGGCCAGCGGTTCGTCCAGGAGGAGCAACCGGGACCGCGCGCCGAACGCGACCGCGAGAGCGAGGCGTCGGCGCATCCCGCTCGAATAAGCGCCTGCCGGACGGTC
Organism: Candidatus Palauibacter soopunensis; assembly: GCF_947581735.1. Lineage (NCBI taxonomy): Bacteria > Pseudomonadati > Gemmatimonadota > Gemmatimonadia > Candidatus Palauibacterales > Candidatus Palauibacteraceae > Candidatus Palauibacter > Candidatus Palauibacter soopunensis. Next base: position 16,042 of record NZ_CANPVT010000033.1, on the reverse strand, counting down.
CGCATCGCCCGACAGGCCGAAACGCTCGATCCAGGCGTCGGCCGCGGCCCGCGCCTCCGCGGGGCGGTCGCCGTGAAGTTCGAGCAGCGCGGCGGCGTTCTCGCGCCCGCTGAGCCAGGGCCGCAGAGCCGGCTGGTCCGGCGCGAGCCAGCGTTGACGGGCGCCGTCCACCGAGACATCTCGCCGGAGGCCCGGGACCCTGTCGCCTCCGAGGAGTCGAAGAAAGGTCGATTTGCCGCACCCGTTCGGGCCGAGGAGCCCGAGTCGTTCCCCGCTCCGGACCTCGAGCGAGAGTTCGCGAAGGGCGGGGCTCCCATCAGGGTACGTGTAGCTGACGCCCCGGGCCGCGACGAGCGGCGGAACGGCGTCGGGGTTCAAGGGACGATCTCGATCCCGTCCTCCCAGACGGTGATCGCGTCGACCGGGCAGGACGCGCACGCCTCCAGGAAACGCTTTCGCGACGCGTGTTCCGGGGTCGTGAACACGGCCACGCCGTCCTCGTCGAGATCGAACGCCTCCGGCGCTTCCTCAATGCAGTCACCGAACCCCACGCACAGGTCGCGGTCCACCACCGCGCGGACGCCGTGAACCTCCCGTTCGAGCAGCGGGTCCGGAGCGCCTTCCGTCACATCCCCTCCAATCCGAGATCGGAGCGCGCGCGGTCCATGACGGCCGGGGTCATCTCCTCGATCCCCCGCTCCCTCGCGTACTCGTTGTAGATCTTCTTCACCATTCCCCGCACGAACGAGGGGACGTGGCCGAGCCGCTCCACCGCCTCCACGCTCCACCGGACGGGCCCCGCGCTCGCCTCGGGGGGCGACTCGAAGGCTTCGTCCCTGCCGGTGGCGACCCCGCTGCGGATGCCCTCGAAATTCGCGTCGGGCACCGTGCGGCCGCCCACCTTTACGCCGAGGGAACTGACGAGCTGCGTTTCCATGGGGTTGGCCAGCATCGCCGTCTTCCGCCCGCAGGCGGGACACTTGAAGACAGCGGCCATCGTGCCGTCTCCCGGCACGGCGCGTTCGTCGAACGCCATCTGCCGGTCGCATTCCAGGCAGAGAAACTTCACAGCTTGTCGGCCAGGCGCCCGAGCGCCTCCGCCGCGGGCCCCGGCCCGGCCACCCACGACTCGAGATCGCCGTCGTCGGCCGCGGCCCCCAGGGCGGGGTCGAAGGGAAGCCGGGCGAGGAGCGGAACGTCGAATCCGCCCGCCAGAGCCTCGCCCGCGTCTCCGACGTGCAGCGGGACGAGAGATCCACAGGCGTCGCAGAGGACTCCCGACATGTTCTCGACCACCCCCAGCAGGCGCACGCCGCGTGTCCGGGCCATGTCCAGCGAGCGGGCCACGGAATCGCGCGAGGCGGCGCTCGGGATCGTGACCGTGAGGATTCCCGCCAGCCGGGGGACGAGGGCGTGCAGTTCGGCGAGACGCTGGGTACCCGGCGGCAGGTCGACGAGCAGGACATCCAGTTCCCCCCAGGCGACATCCGCGAGGAACTCCCGCAGGGCGCCGCGCTCCTGGGCGCCGCGCCACACGAAACCGGCGTCGATGGGTTCGCGCCAGGCGAGGGCCCGCTCCGGTTCCAGGAGGAGCCCCATCGACATGACGCGCACGCCCGCCCCGGAAGTGGGCGGCTCGAGTCCGTCCGGCCCCTCCACCAGCGTCCCCGGTTCGATGCCGAGGAGGCGGGGAACGCTGGGGCCGTTCAGATCCGCGTCGATCAGGCCGACGCGATCCCCGCGTTGGGCAAACGCGGTCGCAAGAAGGGCGGAGACGAGGCTCTTCCCCACCCCGCCCTTGCCGCTCATCACGGCGACGACCCGCGCCACCGCCGCCAGCCGGGCGGACACGCGCTCATCCTGCGCCGCCATCTGATCGGGCAGATCCGAGTGCAGTTCGTCGACTTCGCGATAGGTGCGGATTCCGGAATTCATCGGGGGTGGAAGCTCCCACCGGGCCGGTGAAGGGTCAACAGCGTCACCGAGACGAAGTTTCGAGGTTCGCCCCGCCATCGTACGATGTGTGACAGTTCTACCGCCGTCCACCGTGAACGGACGTCTCATGTCGATCATCGGCTTTCACCGCTTCCTCATCGCCACGGCCATCGTTTTCTGCGCCGTGTTCGCCGCGTGGGAGTTCCGGATCTTCGCGAGCGCCGGCAACCTCGGGGCGCTCGCGCTCGGAGTGATCTTCGCGCTCCTGGCGGCCGGTCTGGCCTACTATCTCGCCAACCTGGCCAGGTTCCTGAGCGGCGCGCGGCACGACTCTCCATGGCAACGGGGGCGGTGAGGCGCGAGGAACGGGCGGGCGGAAGCCGGCCGGTCGTGTTGTACGCCGCGGGTGCCGCGTTCCTGTTCGTCATCGTCGTCGTCGTGGCCGGCTCGTTCGTGAGGCCCGATCCGCTGACGTTCATCCCCACGCCCATCGCCCCGCAGCCTCCATTGGCTGGGTTCGTGGTGGACACCGTGACGATCGATGCGCGGGACGGCTCGCGATGGGTCCACTTCGACTTCGACAAGAGGAGCGCGGTCGATGGGCCGCTCGCGGGCTGGGATCTCGCCCTCAACCGGTACCACGTGGTCGTGAACGGCGGAACCGGATACCCGGGGGCCGGCGGGGCCATCACCATCGGTGCGCCGTGGGAGGCCGTGACCGAGGCTCCGGCGTCCGGCTACGCGACGACGGAGGGTGCGCTGGGGGATGGCCCGGCGACGCCCGGACTCGAACGCTGGTATCGGTACGGGTTCTTCTCCCACCTACTCGAACCGAAGGATGAGACGTATGTGATCCGGACCGCGGAGGGGCGTTACGCGAAGCTGAGGATCCTGAGCTACTACTGCCCGCAGGCGACGCCGGGATGCGTGACCCTCGTGTACGGATACCAGGGAGACGGTTCGCGTCGCCTCACGGGCTGAGCCGCCGCGCCCGCTCCACGAGGCGGGCCGCCCCCGCCTCCAGCATGTGCTCCGCCAGGCGCCGCCCGAGCGCGACGGCCGCTGCGGCGGACCCCGTCTCGGCGGCTTCGACCGGCGGGCCACCGTCCACGTCGTAGACGGCCGCGCGGAGGAGCAGGTCTTCCCCCCGCAGCGACGCGCGGGCCGCGATGGGGACCCGGCACCCCCCCTCGAGCGCCGCCAGGAGCGCCCGTTCCGCTGTCACCTCCTGACGGGCGGTCGGATCGTCGAGCGCTCGCACGCGGGTGGCCATGCCGTCCTGGCCGGCTCGACACTGGAGCCCGAGCGCACCCTGTCCGGGGGCCGGCAGCCAGCCATCGTCCAGGACGTATGCGCCGCGGGGCCACAGGCCCAGGCGCCGGAGCCCGGCCGCCGCCAGGATCAAGGCCTCGAAGCGACCGTCCTCCAGCTTGCGGAGCCGGGTGTCGACGTTCCCGCGGATCGGCCGCGGGTCGAGGTCGGTTCGGGCGGCGAGCAGTTGCGCGGCGCGGCGCAGCGATGACGTGCCGACGCGCGCGCCGGCGGGCAGACGTCGCAGGAGGCGGCAGCCGTCCGCGTCCCGCGGCGCGGAAACCACCGAATCGCGGATGACGAGCACGTCGCGTGGATCTTCCCGGGAAGGGACGGCGCCCAGCATCAATCCATCGGGAAGGTCCGCCGGAAGGTCCTTCAGGGAATGCACCGCAACGTCGATGTCTCCCTCCCGGAGCGCGCGTTCGAGGTCTTCCGTGAACAGCCCCTTGCCCCCGATCTCCGGAAGCGGCGTCCCGGGATCCCGGTCCCCGGCGGTGGAGATGAACCGGTATTCGATGGGCACCTCCGGCCAGCGTTCGCGCAGCCGTTCTCCCACCCAGGTCGCCTGCACCCGCGACAGGGGGGACCGCCGCGCCCCGACCACGAGCGGCGGGTTCACTCCGCGTCCGCTTCCGCGTGTCCGAGCACGCCGAGAATCGCCGCCCGGTCGACCTTCCCCACCCCCGTGAGCGGCATCTCCTCCACGATCGCGATGCATCTGGGGTGCGCGTACGCGGGCCCCCGCTCGAGCGTGTACCGCTTGAGCGCTTCGGCCGTGACGCTCGCCCCCGTGCCGAGCGTGACCGCCGCGGCCGGGACCGCACCCTTCAGGGCGTGGGGCACGGGTACGACGGCCGCGTCGAGGACATCCGGATGGGACAGCAGCAGGTCCTCCACCTCCTTCGGATAGATGTTCTCGCCACCGGAGTTGAACATGTCGTCGGTGCGGCCGCGGAAGTAGTAGAAGCCCTCTCCGTCCCGGAAGAAGAGATCGCCCGTGGCGAGCCAGCCGTCCCGGATTCGAGCCGCGTTCACCTCGGGGAGGTTGTGATAGCCGGTGGTGACGCCGGGATTCCGGACCCACAGCTCTCCGTATTCGGGGTTTGCGCTGCCGTCGCGCACGAGCTTGATCTCTCCCTCCGGCCACGCCGCGCCACAGCTTCCCCTCGGCGTCGGGCGTCCGTCGGGCGCCGGCCCGATCATGACCGGCCCGCCTTCGGTGAGCCCGTAGCTCTCGCCGACTTCGACGTCGAACGCCCGCTCGACCGCGCGCATCAGTTCGGGCTGCACCGGGGCGGACCCCAGCGTGACCTTCCGAAGTGCCGAGAAATCCAGCTCCGCGATCAGATCCGCGTGATCGAGGGCCATCGCGAACACGGCGGGGACGGCGCCGACCTGCGTGCAGCGGTACTCGCTGAGGGTCCGCAGGAAGGATTCCGGGGAGAAGCCCGGCAGGACGACGACCGAGGCCCCGGCCTGCAGCAAGGGCTTTACAGCCCCGGCCATCGCGTTCTTGTGGTAGAAGGGGACGGCGACGAGAGCCCGGTCGCCGGGGTCGGACGGCCAGTACTTCCGCAGACAGCGCACCCACCAGAGTTGTCCTTCATGGGAAAGGACGACGCCTTTCGGCCTGCCGGTCGATCCCGACGTGTAGGGTTGAAATGCCGGGTGGCCGGCGCCGAGCCGCGGCGGATCGAACCGGGCTGACGATCCGGCGAGGGCGCTCTCGTAGTCGAGCCAGCCGGCGCCTCCCCCCTCGAGCTTCCGGCCCGCGCGGCCCACGTCCCACCGTCTCTCGATCCCCGACCGTTCGACGACCGCGGCCGAGCGCCCCGTCACCGCGGTCTCGACGAACGCGGCGCGGCAAGCCGCGTCTCGCACGATATAGGCGAGCGACGCCTCCGACAGCTTGAAGTTGAGGGGTACCGGGACAGCCCCGCAGCGCATTCCCCCGAAGAGGATTTCGACGAATTCGAAGCGGTTGCCGACGCTCAGCGCGAAGCGGTCGCCCATCCCGATGCCGGCATCCGAGAGGAGGTTGGCCACGCGATCCATCCGCTCGTCGAGTTCGGCGTACGTGACCTCGCGGGGGACGGAATGCGACAGGTCGATCAGCGCGACCCGGTTCGGGAAGGCGTCGGAGGCGTCGCGAAGCCAGTATCCGAGGTTGGCATCGCGGTCGCGGGGGGTGGCGGCCGGCGCGGGGCCGGTCACTCGCCCGAACCCCGGGACCGCGCGGGACGTGCGAGGGCGGAGATGCAGGCGGCCGTCGCCGCGCTGCCAACGACGACCCAGGTCCAGCCGCTTCCCGTCCGCATGACCGACGAGACACCCCACAGCGCCACCGCGTTCGCGGCCAGATTGAGGACAAGTCCCCAGACGCGCCCCGACCACGGTCCGACGCGTCGTTCGAGAAACCGGTCGACCATGCTCATCGCCACCATCCCAGCCGGTTGAAGACGTACGTGACGGCGATGGCGTTCAGGAGCGTCACCTGCAGCAGGATGCCGACGTTCCACAGGTACGACCTGCATCGGTCCGCGCCAAGAAGCTCGCGGTCGTTCAGCAGGAGGTACATCGACCATCCGACGACGTTGTTCGCCAGCGAGAGAAACGCCGCGATCGCGATCACGAGCCAGACCGGACGGGCGTTCCAGGCGGCGAGGAAGGCGACCTGCGGCAGCAGCGCACTGACCTTCCAGCGCCACGACGACGTGTCGGGCTCCCAGCCGAAGGCCTCGTGGACCGCCATCGCCCCGGCCAGGCTCATCCCGACGGTCGTCGTGATCGGCACGGCCAGGAAACCCGCGTAAAACAGGATCTGCGACCAGGTGGGCCCGAGGAGGGGCATGAGCGCGGCCGCCAGTTCGGGCGCCGAGTCCGGCGTGATCCCTTGAGGGAACAGCGTCGCCGCGAACACTCCGATGATCAGGAAGTTGATGACCACGAACGGGAGGAAAAGCCCGGCGATCAGATCGAAGCGGGCCAGGGATTCGTGCCTCCGCCCCCAGCCCCGGCCGAGTCCCGCGTAATGGAAGAACACCCAGTCCATGACGCCGACGGCCGCCGCGGACGACGCGATGAAGAGGTCCAGACCCTCACCCCCGCCGGGCAGCCACGGCACGAAAAAGCCACGTGCCGCCGCGCTCCAGTCCACGCCCACAAGCAGCAGGACGGCTCCGAAAGCGAGGATCATGACGGCGATGCCGCCCTTCATGACCGCCTCGACGAGCCGCGTCCCCCTGCCGCCTCGACGCCCATAGCTGAGGATGAGCCAGCTCGTGACCGCGCAGTAGATGAGCCAGTTGTACTCGGCGGGGAACGCGAAGCCGGCGAACGGCGCCAGCGACTCGATGAGATGGGTGCCGAGCGCGACCTGGCCGAAGTTGAAGATCACGGCGACCGCGGCGGTGCCCACGAGTCCGGTCATCAGCGACCCGATGACCCACGAGTGACGCCGGTTCTGGACCGGAATGACGCGGAAGCCGCCTCGGCAGGTGAAGCGGGCCATCGCGGCCATCATGAACAGGCCCAGACCCGCGCTCAGCCAGATGAGCCACAGGGTGCGGTAGCCGAACGTGGCGCCCGACAGCATCGAGGACGTGAGCGTACCGGCGCCGAGGGTGAGCGCCGCCCCCATGAACCCCGGCCCGGCCAGACGGGCGTACCCGCCGAGCTTCCGGTGCGCCGGCGCGCCGGCGAGCTCCGCCAGCCGGTCGGCTTCGGCGTCCAGGACCGCCCGCGGGATCTTGCGGGCGATCGGATAGTTCACGGGGTCAGAATCGATTTTCCGAATACCGCCCGCTCCATGAGTTCGCACATCGCCGTGCGGATCTCGTCGACCGGACGGACGGCGTGGATCACCGGGTCGAGGTCGCCGCCGGCCACCATGTCGAGCAGACGCGCCAGCCCCTCGCGGCTCCATCCGTCCGATCCGATGATCGACTGCTCGAAGCTCCAGATGTAGCGGATGTCGGTGCGTGGGTCGTAGCCGGCGGTCGCGCCGCAGGTGACCATGCGGCCCTGGAAGCGCAGCGCCTTCAGGCTGTCGGCCCACGTGGGCCCGCCGATGTAGTTGATCACCACGTCCACGCCGCCGGCGTCGGGATCGTGGTAGCGGGGCCGGCCCGCGATCGCCCGCACCTGCCTCACGAGTTCGGCGGAGCCCGAGGGCAGAACATGATCCGCGCCCAGCGCCTGGAGCCGTTCCAGCTTCCAGCGGGAACCGCCGGTGGCGATGACCCGCGCTCCGATGCGCTTGCAGAGCTGGACGCAGCAGCAGCCCACGCCGCCCGTCGCGCCCAGGATCAGCACGGTCTCGCCCGGCTGTACCCGGGCCCGGTGCTCGATCATGCGCAGCGCCGTACCGTACGCGACCGGGAGGGCGGCGGCCTGTTCGAACGCGACGCCGTCGGGAATCGGCAGCAGGTTCTCGAGAGGGACGGCAAGGTACTCCGAGGCCGCGCCGGGGGCCTTCTCGCCCAGCATGCCGCGGCTCTCGAGCAACGGGTCGATCATGACGCGGTCCCCGACCTGCCGTCCGGCTGCGTCCGTCCCGGGTCCGAAACCCGCGATCTCTCCGGCCGCGTCACCGCACGGCGTCATGGGGAGCGGGACCCGCAGCCCCGTCGTGCCGCCGAGCATCATCGGATCGAAGCCGTTCAGCCCGCAGGCCCGGATCCGGACCAGGGCTTCCCCGGACGCGGGTTCGGGGTCCGGGACCTCGCCCACGTGGAGTTGATCGGCGTCGCCGTGGGCGTCGTAGAGAACCGCCTTCACCGCATCAGCCCGCCAGCGACGAGTAGGTCCCGCGTCCCACCGCGCAGAGGCGCCCCTGGTCGTCGTGCACGTCGACGTCCGACACCGAGATCGTGCGGCCGTAGCGCCGCAGGCGGGCCGTGGCCAGCAGGTACGGGCCGGTGCAGGGGCGCAGGTAGTCGACCCGCAGCGAGATGGTCGGAACCCCGCCCCCGGCTCGCACGGCGACGACCATGTCCCCGGCGATGTCGATCAGCGAGGCGACCGGACCGCCGTGGTACATCGTGCCGTCGCGGGTAAGGTCGGGACGCATGGTCATCCGGAGGACGGCGGTGTCGTCGCCCAGGTCTTCAAGCGTGACGCCGAGCGCGACGATCGCCTCCGAGTCGGCGAGGATGGACTCGATCAGGGCCCTGGCGCTCGAACTCCGAGCCCCGTCCATCCGCACCGCACCGGACTCCGTCATGGCGGCGGGAGGGCGCTCGTGCCGGGCGTACTTGCGTAGTAGAGGAGCAGGAATACCAGGAGCAGGATGGCGACCCAGATGACGTTGGTGCCGGTGGGCCAGGTGCGCCCCAACACGCCGCTCGGGCCCATGTAGCGCCGCGCCGATCCGATCACGTCCCCGGCCGCGACCACGGTGCGCGCCGCGACGGCAGCCCGCAGCCGCGACGCGACGCCTCCGGCGGCGAGCGCCAGTCCCCTGCCGAAGCGGCGATAGAACCAGTCCGCATCCAGATTCGTCGAGGGCAGCTCGTGCGGCTCACGGTCGGAGAGCCGGAGCCACACGAAGGCGAGCACGGCGAAGAAGAGCAGTTGCAGCTGGCTGATCACGTGCGCGGAGGTGAACGGCACGTACGTCACCTCGTACGGCAGGTTCGGATACAGGAACCAGGTCGGGAACGTCCCGTTGAAGACGCACAGGAAGGCCGCCATCCCCATCGCGATGAGCATGCTCGTCGGCGCCTCCTTCGTGCGGATCCCGGAATCGGGCCCGAAGAAGCCGTAGAACGGGATCTTGATCCCCGCGTGGTGCAGCACGCCGGCGGAGGCGAAGAGGAGGAAGAGCCACACGATATCGAGGTTCTGCTCCAGCGCGGCCGCCATCACCATCGACTTGCTCACGAACCCGCTGAAGAGCGGGAAGGCGGAGATGGAGGCGGCGCCGACGATGCACAGCGCCGCCGTCTTCGGCATGCTCTTGTAGAGGCCGCCCAGCTCACTGCACTTCGTCGTCCCCGCACGGTAGAGCAACGCCCCCGTCGACATGAAGAGGAGTCCCTTGAAGAGGACGTCGTTGAAGGCGTGCGCGACCGCCCCGTTCACGGCCATCTCGGTGCCGATCCCGACGCCGCACACCATGAAGCCGATCTGGTTGATCATGCTGTAGCCGAGCACTCGGCGCAGATCATTCTCGATCACGGCGTAGAAGATCGGGAACATCGTCATGACGACGCCGACCCAGATCAGCAGATCTTCGCCCTGGTATCCCCGCGCCAGGGCGTATACGGCGACCTTGGTCGTGAACGCGCTCAGAAAGACGGCGCCGCTGTAGGTGGCCTCGGGATAGGCGTCCGTAAGCCAGTTGTGGAGCAACGGGAAGGCCGCCTTGATCCCGATGCCCAGCAGGATGAGCTTCGTGCCCAGCGTCTCCGTCCCCAGATGGTCGAAGGCGACGGACCCCGTGGCCCGCGCGTGGGCGATGATCCCGGCGAGCAGGATGACGCCCGACCCGACCTGGACGATGAGGTAGCGCATCCCCGCCCGGTAGGAACGTTCCGTGCCGCGCGCCCATACGAGGAAGACGGAACTCAACGCCAGAAGCTCCCAGAACACGAAGAGCGTGATCAGGTCGCCGGCCTGGACGGCTCCCACGGCGGCGCCGGCGTAGACCAGCGCCGCGGCATCTTCCAGCGCGCTTCCTCCGCGCCGCGCGAAGATGAGCCCGATGAAGGCCGCGATGTGGAAGAGCCAGCCGAAGATCCGGCTCAGCCCGTCGATCCGGACGAGGGTCAGCTCGTACGAGAAGATCGAGACCTGCCCGAACTCCCCCTCCCCAAGCGCAAGAAGCGCGGCGAGGCTCGCGGCGGGCAGGAGGAGGACCCAGCCCGTGCGCGCACGGCCCCGGAAGAGCGGCACGAAGAGCGCCCCCAGGATCATGACCGCGGCGGGAGGGAGGCTACCGATCATAGTAGTCCTCGTCCCGCATCACGCCCTTTCGGAGCAGCTTCGCCGTGTAGACGATCGCCGTGTAGGCCAGGAAGCCGTAGACGGCGTAGAACTCGGGGAAGCCCTCCCAGTCGCGCTCCGGGTGGCGCAGTTCCGGCCATCCCATCCGCATCTGGACGAAGTTGACGAGATCGAGCGCGACGACCACCGCGCAGATGACGATCAGGATCGCAATCAGGCGCTTCCAGCGCCTCGGGTCGTCGAAGTAGTGCCGGCCCCGATCCTTCACCGGTCCGCCCGTGTCGTGCTTGTCCGAGGCCATGGCTTACCCTCCGCCCAGGGGGACGAGCAGGCGATACACATCGTCCGCGAGGAAGAAGAGGACGATGCAGCCGAGCGCCGTGAACGAGAGCGCCGCGACGCAGAACGCCGGCGCCTCCTTGAAGCGCGGCGGGTCCGACCCATCGGCGGGCTTCGAGAAGAACGCCCGGATGGGGATCGGGACGAGGTACGCGATGTTCAGCAGCGAACTGACCATGAGGACGGCGACGAAGAGGATCTGCCCGGCGTCCAGCGCGCCGAGCGCGAGATACCACTTGCTCCAGCTCCCGCCGAGGGGCGGGACGCCGATGACGCTGAGGGCCCCGATGAGGAACGCCGCCATCGTGATCGGCATGGCGCGGCCCAGCCCGCGCATGTCGCTGATTTCCGTCTTGTGCGCCGCCACGTAGATCGCGCCGGCGCAGAAGAAGAGGGTGATCTTGCCGAAGGCGTGCATCAGGATGTGCATGCTGCCGCCGACGACCCCCCAGGCATTCGCGAGCGCCGCCCCGAGGACGATGTACGATAGCTGGCTCACCGTGGAGTAGGCGAGGCGCCGCTTGAGGTTGTCCTGCGCCATGGCGACGAGCGAGCCCGCGATGACCGTGAAGCCGGCGGCGTACATGAGCCAGACGCTGATCCCCGTCGTGGTCAGCAGGTCGAGGCCGAAGACGTAGATGACGACCTTCATGATCGTGAATACGCCGGCCTTCACGACCGCGACCGCGTGCAGGAGCGCGCTCACCGGCGTCGGCGCCACCATGGCGGCGGGAAGCCAGCGGTGGACCGGCATGAGGGCGGCCTTCCCCGTTCCGAAGACGAAGAGCGCGAGCAGGACGAGGAGGACGCCGTCGCTCGCCCGTCCGGCCAGAATCCCCCCGACGCGGAAGTCGAGCGTGCCCGCGAGGACCCAGGTCCACGCCACCGCGAGGAGGAGAAAGGCGACGGAAGTGGTGACGAGGATCCCCAGGTACGTGCGGGCGCCCTTCATCGCCTTCGGCGTCCCGTGGTGCGAGACGAGCGGGTAGGTCGAGAGCGTCAGCACCTCGTAGAACAGGAACAGCGTGAGCAGGTTGCCCGCGAGCGCCACGCCCATGGCGGCGCAGATGGAGACCGCGAAGCAGACGTAGAACCGCGTCTGGTGCGCCTCCCCGTGTCCCCGCATGTAGCCGATCGAATAGAGCGAAGTGACGATCCAGAGCCCCGAGGCCACCAGGGCGAAGAGCATGCCGAGGGGTTCCAGCCGGAGGACGAGGGAGAGGCCGCCGGGGAGCAGCCGCACCATCAGGACCCCGGGGGTCGTGCCGGCGAGGACGTGCGGCAGGAGCGACGCGACCAACCAGAAGAGCGCCGCGCCGGTGGCGAGCGTCACGGCTTCCCGGACGTTGGGCCAGCGACCGACCGTCGCGATGAGCACGGCGCCGGCGAGCGGAATCACCAGCGCCCAGTACATCGGAACCATGCCGCTCACGGGAGCCCTCGCAGCACGGCCTCGGCCGCCTGCTCAGCCACGCCCGCGGAGTATGCCGTATAGATGCCGAAGAACACCGTGGCCCCGAGCAGCACCCAGGTCGGAACGAGCATGGCGAGCGGGGCCTCGCGCGCCTCGCGCGACCGCTCGCTCGGTTCATGGAAGAAGGCGGTCTCGACCACGCGCCACACGTAGACGAGCGCGAGGAGCGAACTGAGGAGCAGGAGGACGGCGACGAAGAGGCTGTGCTGTTCCAGTGCGGCCTGGATGAGGTACCACTTGCTGATGAAGCCGGCCGTCGCCGGCACCCCGATGAGGCCGAGACCTCCGAGCGCCCACGCGGCCATCGTCCACGGCATCGCGCGCCCGATCCCTGCCATGTCATCGAGGTCGACGGAGTGCAGCCGCAGCATCACGCACCCCATCGCCATGAAGAGGCCGCCCTTGATGAGCGCGTGGTTGAACAGATGGACGATGCCGCCCGTGAGTCCCGTCGCGGTCGCGAAGCTGATGCCGAGCACCATGTAGCCGATCTGCGCGACCGAGGAGTAGGCGAGCATGCGTTTCACGTTGCGCTGGAAGATCGCCGCCGTGGAGGCGACGAAGATCCCGGCCAGGGCCAGCGGCATGAGCGCGCGTCCAAGCCCGAGCTGTTCGAAGGAGAACTCGAGGCCGAACACGCTGAACATGAAGCGCAGCAGGATGTAGACGGAGACTTTCGTGGCCGTGGCCGCGATGAAGGCGCTCACCACCGATGGCGCGTACGCGTAGGCGTTCGGCAGCCAGACGTGGAGGGGGAAGAGCGCCATCTTGAGCGCGATCCCCACGGTGAGGAAGCCGAAGGCGACCAGCGCGGTCCGCACGCCTTCGACGGCGGGAAGCCGCTCCGCCATGTCCGCCATGTTCAGCGTGCCGGTCATCTGGTACATGAGACCGATGCCGATGAGGATGAACGTGGCCCCGATCGTGCCCATCACCAGGTATTGGAACGCCGCGGGCAGCGCCTGCCGGCGGCCCCCGAGCGCGATGAGTGCGTAGGAGGAGAGCGCCGAGACCTCGAGGAAGACGAACACGTTGAACAGGTCGCCGGTGATCGCGATGCCGAGCAGCCCCGTGAGGCAGAGGAGATAGAGGGTGCAGAAGAGATAGTGCCGGCTGGCCGGAATCTCGTCGGTGAGGGAGCGTGGCGCGTAGGTCAGGACGAGGGCGGCGATCCCGGACACGAAGAGGAGGACGAAGGCGGCAAGCGCGTCGACCCGGTACTCGATCCCCCACGGCGCCGCCCAGCCCCCCAGTGCGTAGCTGATGACGCCCGCCTCGAGCACGTCGCCGAGAAGGGCGACGGAAACCAGGAACGTGAGCCAGCACACGCCCATCGCGAACGGGAGAACCAGCGAGCGCCGCCGCAGGATGATGCAGAGGGGCGCCGCGAGCATCGGGATGACGACCTGCAGGACCGGCAACTGCGCCTGGATCGCCTCGATCATCGCGCCTCGTCCTGCTCGTAGATCTCATCCTCCTCGATGGTCTCGTACGCCTCGCGGATGCGCACGACGAGCGAGAGCGCGACGGAGGTCGTCGCCACGCCCACGACGATTGCGGTGAGGATGAGGACGCTCGGGAGCGGATTGCTGTAGACCTCCAGCCCCTCGTCCGTGATCGGCGCCGTCCCCCCGCTCACCTTCCCGACCGTGATGTAGAACAGGAAGACGGAGGTCTGGAAGATGTTGAGCCCGATGACCTTCTTGATGAGGTTGCCGCGCGAAATGACGATGTAGAACCCCATCATCATCAGGAAGATGACGACCCAGTAGTTGTAGAGGCCGAGGACGGCGTCGACGACGGTCTCGGTCATGCCCGCCCTCGTCCGGCGAAGGTCGAATAGACCGCGATCATCACCGCGGCGACGGTCATCCCGACGCCCAGCTCGACGACGAGAATTCCGTAGTGCTGCCCGTCGGCGGCGTACGCGGGGTTCAAAGCGTCGTAGTCGAGGAAGTTCCCGCCCATGAGCATCGTCACGACGCCGGTGCCCGCGTAGACGAGCACGCCGGTCGCGATGACGAGTTCGATCATGCGGGCCGGAGCGACGCGGCGTACCGCGGTGAGCCCGAAGATGAGCCCGTAGAGCACGAAGCCGGCCGCGAAGATCACGCCCGCCTGGAAGCCGCCGCCCGGACCGTAATCGCCGTGGAACTGCACGTAGAGCGCGAAGAGGAGGACGTACGGCAGCAGGAGCTTGCTGACGACCCGCAGGATCGTGTGGTCCGTCATCCCGCGTCCTCCTCTCCTCCGCCCATGGGGCGGCGTTTGCGGCTCCCGCGCAGGAGAGCCAGCACGGCGATCCCGGCGGTGAAGATCACGACGGTCTCGCCGAGCGTGTCGTAGCCTCGGTAACTCGCGAGTACCGCCGTGACCACGTTCGGCACGTGGATGTCGTGCTCCGTGCGCTCGACGTAGGACGGATGCGGGTAGTTGCTGGCCGGAGCCTCGGGATCGCCGAAGTGCGGCATGTCCAGCGTCCCGTAGACGAGGGCCGCCCCGGTGACAGCGACGATGAGCAGCGGGAGCGCGGGTCGTCGAACGGGGGTCTTCGCCTTGCGCGTCGTCAGCGCGAGAGTGGCGAGCGCGAGGATGGTCGAGATCCCGGCGCCGACGGATGCCTCCGTGAAGGCGACATCGGGGGCATCGAGCAGGAGCATCCAGGAGGCGCCGAGGAAGCTGTAGATCCCCATCAGCATCACGGCCGCGAACAGGCCGCGCATGCGTACGACCGCGACGGCCGTCGCGCACAGAAGCGTGAGAAGGAGCGCCGTGACGATCTGGACCTCGAGGGCTACGAACTCGATGGCGCCTCCTCCGTCTCATCGACGCCCGGCCGAAGCCCGGTCTCGAGCGCCGCGTTCGCGAGCGCGTGAGTGGACGTGGGGCTCGTGGTCCAGAGCAGGACGAGGATCGCGAGGAGCTTCACCGCCACGATCCAGTCGGGCGACAGGAACATCAGCCCCGTCAGAATCAGCCCCGCCCCCAGCGTGTCCGTGATCCCCGCTCCGTGGATGCGACAGAAGAAATCGGGCAGGCGGACGATGCCGATCCCGCCGATGACCGCGAAGATCGCGCCGGCGATCACGAGTACGGAACTCACGATCTCGAGCGTCATGACGTTCTCTCGCGGTCCGGATCGGCGAAGTTCCCGTACTTGGAGAACCTGAGCACGGCGATGACGCCGATGAAGTTGATGAGGGCGTACACGAGTCCGAGGTCGAGGAAGTCCGGTCGGTCCGTCACGAACCCGATCACGGCGATCAGGAGGACCGTCTTCGTGCCGAACATGTTCAGCGCGAGAATGCGGTCGAAGACCGTCGGCCCCTTCCCCGCCCGCACGAGCGCGAGCCCCATTGTGACGATGATCGCGGCGACGGCGGCGGCGAGGATCATCCGGGCCCCTCGATCCGCGTGACCCGCCGGTCCATCTCGCCCGTGAGGACGCCTTCGGCCGCCTCCGCCGTCAGGGCGTGGACCGTGATGTGGTCGCCCTCCGTGTCGATCGTCACGGTGCCGGGCGTAAGCGTGATGGAGTTGGCGTATATGACGCGGCCGACATCCGTGCGCTGACCCGCACGCACGCGGATCACGCGGGGACGGATCGGCAGGCCCGGCTTCACGATGCGCAGGGCGACGTCAACGTTCGCCTTTACGATCTCGACAACGAGCCAGGGCAGGTAGCGGACGAGCCCCGCCGGGAGCTGGATCGGCAAACCCTCATCGTCGACGATCCGCATGCGGAGGGAGATGAAGACGACGAACGCGACCGACACGGCGCCGAGGCCCAGAAGCAGCGGCTTGTCGAAGTACCCCGACAGGAGGAGCCAGACGACCGCCAGGATGGCAACGAGACCGGCGGTGTAGGTCACAGGTTCGGCGTGGCGGGTCGAGCGGCTCGCGGCATGTTGGCGCCCGGACGTTGAGTGAAGGTTATCGGCCCGTGTGAACGATCGACCACAGAATGGCGAACTGATCGCGCGGGCGCGAGAGGGTCCCGCGGGAGGGGTTCCGACCGTCGACGCCGGTCAG